>CAZXOZ010000045.1:0-11999 GCA_964642805.1 uncultured Sulfurospirillum sp.
CAGTTGCATTCTTCCAACACGAACATCAAAAGAGTCACTAAGTCGATACTTTATATTTGCCCATGCTATTTTTATTAACTTATCACTGCCATGATTTTTACTTGCAGTCCCTTGAATAGTTAATGATAGTTTATCAGTTGGCACTACATCTAGCTGAAGTCCAAGTTTTGTGTCGGTATCAAATGAGAATTCTCCTTTTGAACCATCATCTGTGTTTAGTGAATTTCTATATAGTATATTTTCATTGTCTTGATATGCTCCGCCAATAGCTCCATAGCCATGAATAGATATGAAGTCCAATCTTTCTGCAAAAATAGGGATCTTTACAAATAAAAAAGCTATACAAATTAATACAAACTTATACTTTTTAAACACTTAAGACCTTTTTATCTCAAATTATATAACTATTTTATCTAATTTTTAGTAAATTTTTACTAATAGTAGAAAAGTTTTTAATACTAAGTGTCATTTTTCAATTTTCTGCCTTTTATGATAGTATACAAAACTGGCAGATAAAATAGATTCAAAATTGTTGCAAAAGCTAAACCAAAACCAAGTGAAACAGCCATGGGCTGAAGTATGACAGCTTGTCCTGATGCAAAAAATATCAAAGTAGAAAGACCTAAAATTGTAGTGATAGATGTAAGCAAAATTGGACGCAGTCTCATCGTAGCAAACCTGCTAATCTCCTCTATAGATCTAGCTTTTTTGATAAAATCCATCATAATAATACCATCATTAACCACAACACCACTAAGTCCAACTATCCCCAAAAGTCCTGGTAGAGTTAGGTTTATATCCATAATCATATGACCGCCTAAAACACCTAGTAGTGATAGTGGTATAGAGGTTAAAAGAGTTATGGAGAGTAGTATAGAGCCAAACTTCCATACAAGAGCTATAAATATCAGAAAAATAGCCATTATGGCGGCTAGCATCATCTCATCTTGTATTTTTTTATTCTCTTTTTGCTCTCCTTTTACCATAACTGTTAAACCTTGCTTTTCAAACTTTTCTAAAAGAGGATTTATGATTAAAAGAAGCTCGCTTGAAGTAGTTTGGGTTTTATCTAAAGATGCAAAAACAGAGCTTATTCTATCTCCATCATCTTTAAATATATCAGAGTATCCATCTTTAAACTTAAAATCAACCACCTCATCAAGGCGAACTCTTATTTTTTGATTGGGAATTGTTACATAAAAAGAGTGTAGTGTCTCAAAGGCATCTTTCATCTTCTCTTGTGAGCGTATCTTTATGAGATCTCCATTGTAAAACATCTTTGCAATCTCTGCATTCAAAAAGAGTGGTCTAAGGAGTGAGGATATACTCCCCTCTGTAAAGCCCAAAAGTTGCCCATAACTATTGACCTTAAGTTCTAGCTCTCTTTTGCCAACTTTAAAATCATTTTCTACACTAAAAACCCCTTTAGTGCTTATGAGTTTTTTAGTAAGCTCACTTAAAGCTTTTTTAACAAGAGCAATATCACCACTAAAGGCAACCTCAACATCGTTAGCAACTATACCAGTATCAGGAGTGAAGGAGTTGAAATTTTCAAATTTCTCACTTTTTGATATTTCTAGCAGGTATTTCTGAACATCCACCAATATGTCATCCGCACTTCTATCTCTTGACATCCTGCTGTCATCATATTCAGGAGATAGGTATGGATTTATATATTTATTAAAAGCATTCTCAGGCAGCCTATTGTGCAGATCTATAAAAATATGAAAATTGCTATGTGCCATATGGGGTATATACTCAGCATCTAACAACATACCAGTTATGGAGGCAATGGAGGCTACCTCATCTCTATCTAGTTTAGCCAAAAGTATCTCTTCAATCTCATTTACTATCTCTTGTGTATCCTCTAGGGTGCTATTTATATTGACTTTTCCATTTATATATATCTGCGTGGCATCATAGTCTAAAAATAGCTGAAATCTACTCTCTTTAACTAAAACCACTATAAGAGAGGTTGTTAGAGCTAAAAAGAGAGCTAAAAAGCTCTTTTTATATTTTAATAAAAAATTCAAAACTTTAGAGTATGTGCTGTTAAGATGAGCCCAAAATGACTCATTTCTCTTTTTTTTACTCTTTACTCTTAAAAAATCTTTCGCATGGAGTGGTAAAAAATAGAACGCCTCAAGTAGCGAACTAAGCAGAAGTATAGAGATCATAATAGGTAGTATCTTCATAAAGATACCCATCTCTCCACTCATAATAAGGAGAGGCAAAAAAGCAAAGATAGTCGTAGCAGTTGTAGCAAGAACTGCAGGAAACATCTCAGTAGCACCGTCTATAGCAGCATCTCTTGGGGTAGCACCATTTTCTAAATGTCTATATATGTTTTCAGCCACTACTATAGCTTCATCAACAAGCATACCTAGTGCTATAAGTGCTCCTAAAAGTGAGAGCATATTTAGACTGTATCCCATTATATTTGCACTTATAAGCCCTATCATGAAGCTTACAGGGATGCCTATAGAAACAACAAGTGCTATGCCACCGCTAATAAATATCCAAACAGACAATCCAACTAAAATCAACCCAAAAATT
The DNA here is from genome assembly GCA_964642805.1 of uncultured Sulfurospirillum sp. GTDB lineage: Bacteria > Campylobacterota > Campylobacteria > Campylobacterales > Sulfurospirillaceae > Sulfurospirillum_A. The sequence goes on from CAZXOZ010000045.1 coordinate 2,557, forward strand.
ATACTTGATACGACTGTATTTAAACGACCTCTAATCCAAACAGAGGAGTCTGAGTATATCTCAAATATAAAGCTACTGTGCACCTTCTCAAAATCCTCAATCATCACCCTTATCTCCTCCACAAGCGTGATAGCACTTCCTTCTTTAGATTTATTGATACTTATTGATATGTTTGGTCTACCATTAAAGCGAGAGAGTGTCTGCTCGTCCGAAAATCCAAGCTGGGCTGTTGCTATCTCTCCTAGACGAACTTTTTTGTTGCCTACATGTAGTATGGTATTGCTTAATTCCTCTGTATCGCTCTCACCCCCTTGTGTGCTGATAAATAAATGGTCTCCTTTTTCCTCTATAATCCCTACTGGAAAAACCTCGCTCAAAGAGGAGATAGACCTCATAAACTCATCGGTGTTAAGCCCAAAAGCGGTAAGTTTTCTACTATCAACCTTAAAATGCAACTCTCTATCTACATCACCATGTATAGTTATATCACTTAAGTCTTCAATTTTTGAGAGTTTAGACTTTAGCTTTTCAGCAACCTCTAGCATCAATTGCTTATCATTATTTTGACTCGCAATTGCAATTGATGCGAGCGGATACTCTTGATGCAGTAGTTTTGCAACTGGCTCATCCATGTCACTAGGTAGATCTTTCTGATTTGATGATATAATATCTTTTATCTCATCAAATAACTCACCTCTATTGGTGTTACTTTTTAGATGAACAACAATGCTAAAAAAACCACTTCTTATAGCACTCTCCACCCTATCTACACCATTTAGACTTGTTAATTCATCCTCTATTGGATTTACTGCAATTCTATCAAGAGTATCTGGACTTGTTCCACTATATCCACCCGTAATTGATATAGCGTCAAGTGCTGATGGTGGAAAAATCTCTTTTGGAATTTTTTGGTATGAAAAAACTGCCAAAACTACAAGAAATATCAAAAATATGTGATTAAGCAAGTTTTTATCGACTGCAAATGTAATAAAACTTCTTACCACTACTCTTTTATCTCAATAAACAGTGAATCTAAAATCTGATTTTGAAACCGCATAGACTCTAGTTTTTGTTTTAAATAGGTACTCTCCTCTTCTAGAATCGAGTTTTCCGAATAGAGCTTATGTATATCTCTACTTGTATAGTAAATTTGATTTTTAATATAGATTTTTGGAAGAACAATTAAAAATGCAACCACTAAAGATAGATACACTAGCAACAAAAACTTAAAATCTAAGTTTCTCTCCTCTTCATATTTCTCTAACAGCTCTTGCTTATCGTTTACTCTACTCATCCTAGTTTAAATACCCTCATTTTTGAACTTCTACTGCGAGGATTTATTTTTCTCTCTTCGCCTGTAGAAGTTATTGGTTTTTTTGTCACTATCTCTCCTAGTGAGTAATTGTTGCTACACTCACACCTCATAACTCCTGCTGGACATGTACAGCTCTTCGTCCAAAATTTATAACACTTTTTTACAATCCTGTCCTCAAGAGAGTGAAAAGAGATGATTGCAACCAAACAATCTTTTGGTCGCAAAAGATAGATAGACTCTAAAAGCCTATTTAACTCTCCTAATTCATCATTGACCTCTATTCTTATCGCTTGAAAAGGCAGTGTTGCTGGATGAATTTTTGGCTTTCCTCCAAGCTTTTTTAAAATAGTGGCTAAGTCACGGGAGCTCTCAAATGGTCTATTCTCAACGATACTCTTAGCAACTCTCTTAAAGTCTCTCATCTCGCCATACTCTCTTAAAATCTCTTCGAGTCTATCCAAAGAGTACTCATTGACTATGCTTTTAGCACACTTAGGGCTATTTGCGTCCATACGCATATCAAGTGTTTCACTATCAAATCCAAAACCTCTACTATCTTTATCTAGCTGCAAAGATGAGACCCCAATATCTGCTAAAATGCCTCTTATGGGATAATTTTTATACTTTTCCACTACGGTTGAAAATTTTGCATGCTCAAAAGTAACTCTATCTTTAAATCTATCTAACCTCTTTTTGCTAAACTCTATTGCCTCTAAATCTTGGTCACAACAGATGAGTTTTATATTTGGATTCTGCTTTAAAAGAGCTTCACTATGCCCACCATAACCAACGGTGCAATCGACTATGTAACCACTATCTATCCCATAAAAGGTCTCTTTTACTTCATTTAACAATACTGGAATATGAGGGATATTCATGACTACAATTACTCTTTTTTGGGTATAATATCAAATTAATTATCAATAAAAGGTTAATCCATTGCAAAAATACCTATTGACCAACTTAAAACATATATCTCTATCTATGTTTAGAAAGGATTTTATAGGCATATTTCACGGCTCCTTGTCAGCTAAAATTGAGCAAGATAAATTTTTTATCAATAAAAAAGATACAATCTTTGATGATGTAAGTGAGAGCGATTTTCTTGAACTATACTCAAAAAAAGACTATAGATGGAAAGAGGCTAGCCTAGATGCTCAAATACATCTAAATATATATCAAAATATAGATGAAGCAAAATATATCTGCTATGCTATGCCACCATTTTTAACAGCTTACTCACTTGTTCACGACACTATAGTTCCGCAAGACTATTTTGGCTCTATGAAATTTAGCTCTATTGAGATATATGATCCAAAGCAGTTTGAAGATTGGTACGAGAGAGCTGACATAGAGATTTACAGGTACTTAAAAGAGAGAGAAACCAATGCCATAATTGTAAAAGGCTATGGCATCTACGCCTATAATAGAGATATATTTCAACTTGCAAAAACTATAGCTCTTTTAGAAAATAGTTGTAAACTACTCTACTATTCACACGAGTTTGGAAGAGGAAGAAGCTAACTCCTTCTCTTTTAGATTTTTATCTAAGAAAAACATTCCAAAAGGAACTATAGAGGTAATAAATGCATAAAATGTAAATCTCTTATCCCATCTATGCTCTCTAGCTGCAATATACATCAAGCAGATAAATATAATAAAAAGAATTCCATGTGTCATGCCTACTATCTTTACAGGTGCTGGATTGTCGCCAATATATTTTATAGGCATAGCAATAAAAAGAAGCGTTAAATAGGAGATACCCTCAACAAAGCTTATAACCCTAAAATTTTTTATTGATGAGCTAAACAAATCTAATCTCCTAATTTTTATGGTATTATACATTTTAATTATAAATAAGAATATAACAATTTAACCCAAAGGCTAGGTGATGATTTTTTATAAATACCGTAAGTGCAATGATGAGTGCTAGTTTAGTGATTTCTATTGCATAATTCGTGTTTAAAAAAGGGGTAGTGATTTTAAGATTACCAAAAGGCATTGCAAACATAGATATGAGCGATATAGGAGACAATCTACTCTACTATAAATACAATATCAAACATCTTATAAAACTTGAAAACCGAGGTATTGACAGAGATTCTTCTGAGTTTCTAAGTGTCTACCGCTCTTTTGCAGGAGCTGTTTATGAGAACTATTTATATGAAAAGCTTCTTATTTATTCAAAACAAAACCCTCAATTAGGCAATTTTATATTAAAAGGTCCACATGCTATCAAAAAAAACTCAATATCAAATGCTCTACATGTAGATAAAAATGGGCAGATAATCTATAAAACAAAGTCAATTGAGATAGGTGAGTTTGATGCTCTGTTTTTTAATGACAAAGAGATTATATTTGTTGAGATGACACTAATAAAATCGGTTAAAAACTTAAAACGCCGTCTTAGAAAGAAAAAAGCACTTCTTGAGACTCTGTTTCCAAGCAAAACCATAAAAGCCCTTATCATACTAAATAAAGGTGTTATAGGCAGCACAAAGCTACCAGACTACTGTACAGTGTGGCTTACAAAATCTTTTGATGTAGATGAGATATATAATCAGTTAAAATCACAAATTAAGATAAAAAAAGAGCCTTTTAAAAAACAGACTGCACCAAATCTAGTAGCTGACTACAAGCTAAAAACCCACCCCTTTAGATACTACAACTCACTCTTGTGGATGATGCATAAACTTCGCTCAAAACCAGACAGCATACTCAATATAGAGTTTATAAAAACACAGACATGCACAAGATACATAGATCTCTTTACAAAAGTATATATAGGATATATGGACAAAAAAGAGTTTCAAGCTCTATATCCAAATATAGTCGATGTTACCCAAAAAGTAGTGGTTGCTATAGAAAAAGAGCATACAAACAAACTAACACTAACATATTTTATGCAATATAGTAGAAAAAAACTAGTAAATATAGTTATAAAAGATAAAAAAGCGACCATTGTAAAAAAGGACCCTTACGGCATTTCAGTGACTGAGGTTTTTCATATTTTGCGTATGATAAAGGAGATAGATAGAATTAGCATAGAGGAGATAGAGATAGCCGACAAGCTTTTATACTCACTCAACCAACCTAGCAAGGAACTCTACACCCTCTTCCCATCTACCTAGATTTGAGGACAAGTTTATATGTCCTTTCTTTCCTACATTTATAGCCTTGCTTCCCCATAAATTTGCTAGTCTCTTTGAGTTTTGCAAGCTTGAGTATGAATCATTGCTACTAAGTACACATGTAGAATTGAATGGTAGTTTTTCAAGCGGAGGATTCTCATATCCTACTATCTCTTTTGGAAAATTCTCTCTTAGCGTATCTGGCGGGGCTACCAATAAAGCTCCCAAGATATCTTGATTTTTATAGTATTTTTTTGTCCACTCAACAACAGTATGACAACCTATGCTATGCGCTATAAAAACTATAGGAGTATTTACATCAACAAGAGTTTTTTCTAGCTCCTCTATCCACTCATCTCGATTTGGATTTTGCCAATCTTTTTGTTCTACCCAGTAGCCATTTTTATCTTCATTAAGCCAAATTTTTTGCCAGTGATTTGGCTCACTATTTCCATAACCAGCTACATATACTGTACTATGCATTAATATCCTTGTAGTAGTGATTTTGTTATTTTATCAGATAACACAACAACAAATAAGTGAGTAAAATATGTTAGCGATAGGCCTGATAAGACAAATTTACACTTTTTTACTCACTTTTCTCTTTAAGTTGTCGATTTTATAGTAGTTTAATAACAATATAGATAGAATTATACCAAAATATAGAAAGACATATAAGGATTCAAATGATAACATGGATGCAACGACGCAGAAAATACCTAGTTCCAACAATTTGGGTGAGCGTGATAGCGTTTGTTGGTGCGGGTTTTGTGGGCTGGGGAGCCTATGACTTTAGTGCAGATCGCGCTTCATCAGTTGCAAAAGTAGAGAATAGAGAAGTAACTGTTCAAGAGTTCCAATTGGCATACGCTAACTACTTTAATTTTTATAACAACATGCTAGATGGTGGACTAACTCAAGAGAGAGCCAATCAAATGGGTCTTGAAGGGATTGTTTTAGAAGGTATTATCAACGAGACTCTTATCTTGGCTTATGCTGACGAAATTGGGCTAAGAGTTACAAAAGCTGAAATAAAAAATGCTCTAGCATCAGACCCATCCTTCCATAGAGATGGAGTATTTGATATAGACACATACTTTAGAGCCCTACAACAGTCACAAATTAGCCCAAGCGATTATGAAACTGGTCTAGAGAGACAGATTTTACTCTCGAAAGTGCAAGAGAGCCTAAGGCTTAACCCTACTCCTGCTGAAAAAGAGATATTTCAATCAGCCATGTTTATGAAAAGTAGGCTAGCTGTTGATGTGATTAGTCTTGGCAAAAGCAGGGTTGCTGTTAGTGAGGATGAGATTAAAAAGTATTGGGATGAGCATAAAACAGACTACCTTACTGAAAAAAGTTTTGATTTAAACACTATAGCAATTGAGCTATCAAACGAAGATATAAATGAGGAAGAGCTAAAGACCTTTTATCAAGAAAAGAGACATAACTATAGGTCAAGTGATGGAAAAATATTAAGTTTCGATGACGCAAGAGCTGATATTGAAAGGGATTTTCGTTTTAAGCTTTCAAGAAAAGAGGCCTTAAAAACCTATTTAGAGTTTAAAAAATCCAATATAGATGCAACTGGAACTAAGAGTATAAAAATAAGCGATACTACTTTTGATATTGAAAAACTAACACATGCAAAAATCGGAGACACTCTTAAACCAATTGAGACTGAAAATGGGCACATAGTTGTTCAACTAAAGAGTATAAACCAACCTATACCAAAACCATATATAGAGACAAGAGAGACAATACTAACAAAACTACAAGCTCAAAAGGATGTGTTAGCACTGCAACAAAAAGCAGAGGCTAGACTTGGGGTTTTTAAAGGTAGAGATATTGGGTTTGTTAGTAGAGAGAGTGTGGTTGAGATTGAGGAACTTAGTGAAATTGAGAGCTTGGAGTTTGTAAACTTTGTTTTTGACAATAAAAAGACAAGAAACTTCAAAATCGTCGGTGAAAAGGCGATTCTATACAAAATACTGGAACAAGACTTGCTTACTGATAACAAGATTGACAAACATACTGCTTTAGTTAGTGATACTGTGTCTCAAATGAAACAAGCACATATCAATCAAAACTTAGTGGTCAATCTAAAAAAAAGATATAAAGTAGAACAATACTACAAAGGACAATAATTGAGCACTACGATTTTAGGTATTGATATTGGTTCGAGTAAAATTTGTGCTATCATAGCTGAGAAAAATGATGATGATGTAAAGATACTTGGTACTGGTATAGCAAAATCACAAGGACTCAAAAAAGGAATTATTACCAATATTGAACTAGCTTCAAAGTCTATAAAAAATGCCCTTAATGATGCAAAAAGAGTTGCGGGCACTCAGTATGAAAAAGTGGTTGTCTCAATCTCAGGTGCATATACAAAAAGCATAGACAGCAATGGTATTGTGAATATTCCCAACCGAGATATAGGCATTAAAGAGATAAATCGTGCCATGCGTATGGCAGATCACAATGCGAATATACCAAATGAGTATGAAAAACTTCATATACTTCCATACAATTTTAAAGTTGATGATCAAGAGTTTATTGATGACCCGCTAGGCATGAGTGGGGCAAGGCTAGAGGTGCAAACTCATATTATTACAGCACAAAAATCATCATTGAGTAATCTTGAAAAAGCTATTAAATCTGCTGGTGTAGAGATAGACAATATAGTGCTAGGCGGATATGCCTCTAGTATATCTGTTCTCAATACTGATGAGAAAGAACTAGGCGTAAGTGTCATTGATGTAGGTGGTGCTACATGTAACCTAGTAGTGTACACAAATGGTGCAATAAGATTCAATGACTTTTTGGGTGTTGGGTCTTTAAATATAACAAATGACCTCTCAACCGCACTTCATACTCCTCTAGGAGCTGCTGAAAATATTAAAATAAACTATGGCTCACTTCATGGAAACTCAAGCGATCTTATAGAGCTTCCTGTTATAGGCGATGATGGCTCAACCCATGAGGTCTCTTTAGATATAGTATCAAATGTTATCTATGTGCGTGTAGAGGAGACTTTGATGATTTTGGCAAAATCTCTTGAAGATAGTGGATACAAAGATCAACTTGGAGCTGGGATTGTTCTCACTGGTGGTATGACGAAACTTAAGGGAATTAGAGAGTTAGCATCTGCTATATTTGACAATATGCCCGTAAGAGTTGCTAGACCAAAAGAGATGAATGGACTCTTTGAAACGCTAAGAGACCCTGGATACTCAACTGCTATTGGTCTTGTTCTTTATGGGGCTGGGTACTTTACTCCCTATGAAATTGATTCAAATAAAAAGTTGCGCTACAAGGAGGAGTCAATATCTCCAAGCAAGAATGAGCAAAATGTTTTAGACGATGAAGATAGTGATAAACTCACAGATTTTCAAGGCGGGATTAAGAGTGCTAAAGAGAAGTTAGCAAATATAGCACAAATTAGTGAAAAAAAGAGTGGGGATGGTTTTTTAAGTAAAATTTGGAACCGTATGGCGCAACTATTTTAATAATATCAGGAGACAAAATGAGTGGTTTTAGCGTAGAAGAGACAAAAAATGTTTGTGGAGCAAAGATAAAGGTTATTGGTGTTGGTGGTGGTGGTGGGAATATGGTCAACCATATGATAACCCAAGGAGTAAATGGTATAGACCTAATTGTAGCCAATACAGATATTCAAGCACTTGACCACTCAAAAGCTTCAATAAAACTTCAACTTGGTGAAAAAAAGACTAAAGGCTTAGGAGCTGGTATGCAGCCTGAAGTTGGAAAAGAGTCGGCACTAGAGAGCTATGAAGAGATTAAGAGTGCTCTTGAGGGAGCTGATATAGTATATGTTGCTTCTGGGCTTGGTGGTGGAACTGGAACTGGCGCTGCTCCTGTTATCGCTCAAGCCGCGAAAGAGATTGGTGCTTTGACTGTTTCAGTAGTTACAAAACCATTTATGTTTGAAGGCAAAAAAAGAATGAAGCTTGCAAATGCAGGTTTAAGTGAGCTTAAAAAAGAGAGTGACTCTATAGTGGTCATTCCAAACGATAAACTTCTCTCTATTGTTGATAGAGGCTTAGGTATAAAAGATAGCTTTAAGATTGTTGATAATGTACTTAGCCGTGCTGTTGGAGGCATGAGTCAAGTTGTACTCTCCTCAGGGCAAAGTGATATAAATGTTGACTTTGCTGATATAAAGACTGTTATGAGTCATCGAGGCATGGCACTTATGGGTGTTGGTGAAAGTAGTGGCGATGGAGCTGCTAGTGAGGCGGTAAAGAGTGCGATTGAGTCTCCACTACTAGACAATATGTCAATCAATGGCGCACTAGGAGTTTTAATTCATTTTCACATACCTTCAACTTGCCCTCTTTCAGATATAAGCGAGGCTATGAGCGTTGTTTATGATTGTGCTGATGAGGATGCTGATGTTATCTTTGGAACAACAACAGATGACAACATGGCAGATGACAGTGTAAAAGTAACGATAGTTGCAACAGGATTTGAAAATAAGATAGAAAACACAAAAGAGTTAAAACTACTAAACGAGTCTCAAGAAGCCATAAAAAAAGAGAGAATATCTCGCCTTAGAAAGGTTAGTGGTGGATATGAAGGACAAGAGGACTATCTTCAAATCCCAACATACATACGACACCAGATGGACTAATAGTCTATCTGCAAGAGGTATTGCTCCTCTTGCAAAGTCAAAATCTACTTAATCATCGCTCCTAGCATCCAAAGTTGCTTCTCTAGGGTCGCTACATTATCATCAGCAAATGCAACTGTAGTTTTATCACCCTCTTTTTCAGCCGTATCACTTAGTTTACTAAAGCTTTTGCAAAGATATTTATACTCAGAAATTATACTCTTAACTACCTCAATAGAGCGAAAAGAGTCTTTTGTCTCCTCTTCTATCCTAGTCGCTTTAGCTAATTCACTCATCGTAAGATGGGGCTTTCCACCAAGCTGAAGAACTCTCTCTGCTGTATCATCATATAGGGTTGCCA
>CAZXOZ010000046.1:0-11431 GCA_964642805.1 uncultured Sulfurospirillum sp.
ATTATATGCTCTCAAAAAAGATACCCTCTATAGTTTTAACTGCAAATGTTGATAAAAAAACAAGAGAAGAGATACTAAAGAAAGATGTTATTGATTATGTTTTTAAGGGGAATATGGATGATGTAAACTATATATTTCAGCTCATAAAAAGACTCTCAAAAAATAGAGAGTATAAAGTGATGGTTGTAGATGATTCAATACTCTTAAGAAATGAGATGAAGAAGATATTGAAGTTGCAAATGTATAAAGTCTTTAGTGCAGCTCATGGAGAAGAGGCTCTAGTCTATATAAAAGATAATCCCGACATAAAACTTGTTTTAACTGACTACAATATGCCCGTAATTAATGGGTTCGAGCTGACAAAAACTCTTCGTGAGGAGTATACTAAAATGCAGATGAGCATTATAGGAATTACAGCTAGTAGCGATGAGATGATCTCTTCAAAGTTTTTAAAAGTAGGAGCAAATGACTTTATAAACAAACCTTTTACAAAAGAGGAGCTAGTTTGTAGGGCAAATAATGCAGTTGAGATATTAGAGTATATAGAGACCATAAGCGATATGGCAAATAGGGATTTTTTAACAGGAGCAAGAAACAGAAGAAGCTTTTTTAAAGAGATAAATCAGTATGTAGATGAGTGTAGGCATAGTGGTGAAGAGTTTGCAGTCGCTATGATAGATATAGATAAGTTTAAGAATATAAATGATACCTATGGTCATGATGCGGGTGATGTAGCCATTAAAGAGTTAGTTAGGCTTGTAATTGATAGCATCAAAGGTGCAGACTTAGTTGCTAGATTTGGTGGAGAGGAGTTTTGTGTACTTCTTAAAAATATAGACAAAAGTAGTGCAGTGGAGCTTTTTGTGCGCCTTAGGTTAAAGATTGCTAACAATAGAATCTCTATCAACTCCAATGAGATAAAATATACCGTTTCCATAGGGGTCGCATTTGATAGTGAAGACGGTATAGAGGAGATGATAAATCAAGCCGATATGGCACTCTATGCTGCAAAAAATAGTGGACGAAATAGAGTGGAGCTAGCATAGTGATAATAGACACACATGCACATCTTGATGATAAAAGATTTAAAGAGGATTTAGAAGAGGTTATAGAGAGTGCAAAAAGAAGCGGAGTTGATAAAGTTTTGATTCCAGGAGCTGACATGGATGACCTAGAGTATGCTCAAGAGATAGCAAATAGTTATGAAAATATCTATTTTGCAGCAGGAGTTCATCCCTATCATCACAACCAGTACAACGAGAAGAGGCTAAGAGAATTTTTAGAGGATGAAAAGTGTATAGCGATTGGAGAGTGCGGACTTGATTACTATAGGCTTCCAGAGGGCGAAGATGAGAAAGTAGCTGAAAAAATGGCACAGCAAGAGGTTTTTAAAGCACAAATCAGGCTAGCAAGGAGTGTGCACAAACCTATCATAGTGCATATTCGTGATGCTAGTGATGATAGCAAAAAAATGCTAGTTGAAAATGAGGCAAAAGAGGTGGGTGGAGTTCTTCATTGCTATAATGCAAATGAGCATCTTCTTAGCCTAGCAAGTGATGGATTTTACTTTGGAATTGGTGGTGTTTTAACTTTTAAAAACGCTAAGAAATTAGTGGAGGTACTGCCTCAAATTCCACTCGAAAAACTTTTAGTTGAGACAGATGCCCCATACTTGTCTCCACATCCTCATAGAGGCAAAAGAAATGAACCAGCTTTTACAAAGTTTGTTGTAGAAAAAATTGCAGATATATTAGAAAAAGAGATAAAAGAGATAGAAAACTTAACAACCAATAATGCTAAAAAACTCTTTAAAGCATTTGCAAAGTGAAATTGAGATAGTATAATAGTTTTTAAGGAGTTAATATTGTTTAAAATTTTATTATTGGTTTTCGTTCTCATTCAGAGTGCGAATGCATTTTTAGTTACGCAAACAAACCACATTAAGCAAGCAAAAGTTTTAAAAAGTCTTGATATTAATCCAACTTTTATGACAGACCTTCTATATATAACCATGAAAGAGGATGTGGATAGATACAGAACAAAACACTTTTTGGGTGTATTGGAAAATGGGAATAGGTTTATACCAGTTATAAGAAATATGCTAACTGAGGCCGATATACCAGACGCATTTTTGTATCTAGCAATGGCAGAGTCAAACTTTAAGCCTAAAGCATACTCAAGTTCGAGAGCAGCTGGTATATGGCAGTTTATGCCATACACTGCTAAGAAATTTGGTTTAAAAATTGATATGTATGTTGACGAAAGACGCGATCCAATAAAATCTACTGAGGCAGCAATAACCTACTTAAGGTATCTTCATGATAGGTTTGGTAAGTGGTATCTTGCCGCTATCGCATATAATTGTGGTGAAGGAAGGCTTAGTAGGGCAATAAAAATAGCGGGTACCGATGATTTAGCTGTATTACTTGATAGGCATAAAAAGTATATTCCTAAAGAGAGTAGGATATATATACGAAAAATTATAATGATGGAGTATCTATCAAACAATACAGATTTTATAGTTGGACATGATGCAGAGCACCTTATGAATAGTGGATCAACTCATACATTTGCAAAAGTAGAGGTAGGGGGAGGAACTATACTAGAGAGCATTGCTGATAGTATAGGTATGTCGCATAAGGAGTTAAAATCATACAATCCCCATCTTAGATTTGGGTTTGTTCCTCCTACTAAAAATCCCTACCATGTCTATATTCCTTATGATAAGCAGACACAATTTGCTCATAATTTTAACCACAAAAAAGAGGATGGAAGATTTTTTGTTCATAAGATTAAAAGAGGAGATTCACTTTACAGTATAGGCAAAAAGTATGGTGTATCTTATAAGATAATTAAAGACTTTAATAGGCTAAAATCAAACACTTTAAGAGTAAATAAGAAGCTTATTATTCCAGTATTGAAGCCTAAAACAAGAAGCTATACGATAAAGTCTGGCGATACTATGGGCGGAATATCTAGGAGATTTAATGTTGCAATAAATTCAATCTTGAAAGCAAACAATAAAAAGAACTCATCAATAATAGCAGGAGAGAGAATTGTTATACCCCATATTCGCTAAAGGTTTTACTCTTTTGGTGATTATAGTTTTTTTCAATGGATGCTCTCAGCGACAATATGTCTATAAGGGAGATGTTCAAAAAAGAGTTGAGCCATCACCCCAGATAAAAAACTCTAAAAATATGCATAGAGCTACAATGAGACCATATACTGTTCTAGGTAAAAGGTATTATCCAACAAGAGTGAGTATAAATGACTCTTTTAGTGGAATAGCTAGCTGGTATGGACCAAATTTTCATGGTAAACTAACATCAAATGGTGAAAAGTATAACATGTATGCTATGACAGCAGCCCATAAAACACTGCCAATGAATACCATGTTAAGAGTGACAAATCTTAAAAATAATAAAAATATTGTAGTTAGAATAAACGATAGAGGACCTTTTGTAAAATCAAGAATAATTGATTTTTCAAAAGAGGCAGCAAGTAGAATTGATATGATAAGAGAGGGAACAGCTCCAGTCCGCATAGAGGTGATAGGCTTCAACGGGGTTATTGGAAGTTCATCTGGAGTACCTCAGAGTGTAGTTATGACCAATTTTGCGATACAGATAGGTGCATTTAGAAACAAAAGTGGAGCCCATGTATATGCAAAAAGATATAAAGAGACAAAAGGCAGATATAATACAAAAATTGTAACTGGTCAAAAAGATGGAGTAAGGCTATATAGAGTATATTTAGTAGGCTTTAGAAGTGAAAAAGAGGCCAAAGACTATAAAGAGAATGATGGGTTTAGGGGCTCATTTATAATAAGAGAGTAAAGATGATAAAAGTAAAAAGAAAAACAAAAGAGACAGACATATCTATAGAGCTAGAACTATATGGCACAGGAGTATCAAAAATCTCAACAGGGATTGGTTTTTTTGATCACATGTTAGAAGCCTTTTCAAAACACTCTTTAGTTGATTTAAGTGTTACATGTAGAGGTGATACTCATATAGATTTTCATCATAGTGTTGAGGATGTAGGAATAGTTTTAGGCCAAGCTCTAAAAGAGGCGATTTATCCGATTGAGAGTGTAGAGAGATACTCAAATGCAGTTGTTGTTATGGATGAAGCTGCGGTTGAGAGCTCTTTGGATTTAAGCAATCGTGCATATTTGGTGTATGATGTTGAGTTGAGTGGTAAAGTTGGAGAGTTTGATGCAGAGCTAGCAGAAGAGTTTTTTAGAGCCGTTGCAAATAGTGCAGGACTTACTTTGCATATTGAGTACAGACGAGGAAAGAATAGACACCACATACTTGAGGCTGTTTTTAAGTCATTTGCTGTTGCACTGCGTCGCGCAATTACAAAAAATAGCAGGATTGGAATTCCTAGTACAAAGGGTATATTGTGACAAAGCTTTTAGTGTTTGATGTTGATGGCTGTTTGACGAATGGTAGTATCATTTATGGTAGCAACCAAGATGAGTTTAAAATATTTAATGTAAAAGATGGCTTAGCAATCTCATCTTGGAGTAGGCTTGGACTAAAGAGTGCTATAATTACAGGAAGAGACTCGAAGATAGTAGCTAGGCGTGCAAAGGAGCTGAATATAACTCACCTCTATCAAGGAATAAAAGATAAAAAGATGGTTTTGGAGAAGATTTTAAAAGAGGAGAGTCTTGCTTGGGAGGATGTTGCTGCGGTTGGTGATGACCTAAATGACCTTGCAATGCTAAAGAGTGTTGGTTGGTCATTTACTCCTAATGATGGTGCAAGCTTGATAAAGAAAAGTGTAAAAACTGTACTAAAAGCAGATGGAGGAAGAGGGGTAGCAAGAGAGATGATAGAGATGGTAATAAAAAAAGATGAACTTGAAGAGGAGTTTTTAAGACTTTGGCTCTAAAATTTTTTTACTATTTTATAGTTTTGTTTTTCTCTGTTATGTTTTTTTTAATTTTTCAAAAACCATATGATATTCAGGTAAGCCAGACAAGCAAGAGTGAGCCAAGTATAGAGATGTTTGATGTAGTAAACTACTCTATATCAGAAGATGGAATTTTACATATAGCTAAGGCGACAAAAGTTTCAAGGTTTTTAGAGTATGATAAGTTTTACAATATTGATTCTGTAAGAAGGTCAAAAGACAATTTTTTTGAAAATCTAAAAGCAGACAGTGCAAAATTGAAAAAAGATAATCTAAGTTTTGAGGGCAGTGTTTTCTATAAAAATAGTAATAGTGTAAAGTTTAGAACAGAAAAAATTGACTATAATCTAAAGACAAGAGTGGCAAAAACAGATGTTGATTTTATCTTAGAAGACAATAGAACAGTTACACATGGAGCTTCTTTAGTGTATAATACTATTGAATCAAAAATATATGCAACAAATATTAAATTAACCGTAGAGGAAGAGTAGATATGAGACTATTGTTGGTAGTGTTAGGTTTTGCAGTTTTTTTAAATGCACAAACAGTCGAAGTAGTTGCCGATAAGTTTTTTGCTGATGAAAAAAAAATGATAAGTGAGTTTATAGGAAATGTGGTTGTAACCAAAGGTAGAGATAAGATAGAAGCTCAAAAGATTGTTATAACTTTTGATGAAAATAGACAACCTTTGAAATATAAAGCATCAGGCGATGTTAAGATAGATGTAGTAATGGAGGAAAATATCTATTTTGGCTCAGCTCAAACAATAACATATAGTCCAATAAAAGACCAATACACACTTACTGGCAATGCTTTTTTACATGAAAAAGTAACAAATAAAAAAGTTCATGGTGATAAAATTTTCATAGATCAATTAACAGGTCGTTATGAGGTTCACAGCGATGGAGAGAGTCCAGTTAAATTCATATTTAAAGTTGAAGAGAAAACTAAAAAGTGATTATTATAAAAGAAGCTAGTTTTGTAAAGTCTGCTCAGACTATGGAGCAAACTTTAGCCGACGATAGAGTGGAGGTAGCTTTTATAGGTCGTAGTAATGTCGGTAAAAGCTCTATAATAAACTCACTAACTAAAAGAAAAGGTTTGGCAAAAAGCTCATCAACTCCAGGGAAAACCAGACTTATTAACTTTTTTAATGTTGTATTTAAGAAAGATGAAGATGACTTTAATGCAAGATTTGTAGATCTTCCTGGTTTTGGTTATGCTAGAGTTTCAAAATCTATAAAACGAGAGTGGCAAAAAAACTTAACCCAATTTATTAAAGAGAGGGTTTCAATTAGACTTTTTGTACATCTCATTGATGCAAGACACCCTAGTCTAGATATAGATAAAGAGGTATCAGACTATCTCTACCAAACATGTAGGGCAGATCAAAAAATCTTAGTTATTTTTACTAAATCGGACAAGCTAAAACAAAAAGATATGAGCGCATTAAAAAAAATATACCCAAATTGTCTTACAGTTTCTAGCTCAAAAGGCACTGGAATTCAAAAAGCAATTGACGAGATATTTGATGCTCTTTTTGGAGTATAAAATTGACACTCTACACAAAGGCGAAGTTAAGTGATATAAAAATTATGCAAAACTTGGTTAGAGATGAAGTTGAAAAAGGGACAATTCTTTTTAGAAGCTCTGATGAGATGGCAACAAATATTCGATCCTATGTTCTAGCAAAGAAGAGTGGTGTTATAGTAGGTTTTGGAGCTCTTCATTTTCATGCAGATGATTTAGGGGAGATAAGAAGCCTAATTGTATCTGATAAGTGCCGAGGTGAAGGTGTTGGCAGGGGCATGGTAAGATGTATCCTAGAGGAGGGTGAGAGTTTATGTGCAAAAAGAATTTTTACTCTTACTTATGAAAAGAGTTTTTTTGAATCACTTGGCTTTGAGGAGATTCCAAAAGAGTCACTGCCAGCTCATAAGATTTGGGCTGACTGTATTAAATGTAAACAGTTTCCAATATGCAACGAAATAGCACTAATCAAAACTATTTGAGATTAGCTTTTATATGCCTATTTTTGGTATTTTTTCAAGCTTTAAGTTCGCTCTATCCTTTTATCCCTCTTTTTGTAGGCCTATTTTTTATATATATTATTATAAATTTTAAAAATGAAGATAGCAGGCTTTATGTCTATCTTGGCTTTATATACTTGAGTTTTTATGATTTAGATAAAGGCTTCTATCTTTTCTCTTCAGCTCTATTTCTTATGTTCTTTTTTTATTTTTTTGTAGAAAAAATAAAAAACTTTCTTATATGTAAAAGTTGCATAATCGTTATATATGTTACTGCGGCTTACTTGGGACACTTTTTATTTAATTTGTTGATAGCATATATTTTGCAGCAAGATGTACCTACTTTTTCGCAAACCTATTTTTATTATATATTTTTGGATATTATATTGGCAATTATTATTTTTAAGGGCAGAGTATGAGAATAAAAATTTTACTTCTACTTTTTTTAACTTTTTGGCTAGTTTTACTTGTTAGGATTTACTATATAAGTATAAAATCAAATACTTACTATGAAGAGCTCTCAAAACAAAATTCAATTAAAACAGAAGATTTAACACCGCTTCGTGGCTCTATACTAGATAGAAATGCAAAGCCTCTCTCTGTAAACAAATTAGGATTTAGCGTAGCAATAAAACCACAGCTTAGTTCACTAAGAAAAAAAGAGATTTTAGATAAAGAGATTAATTTTTTAGTTAAGAGTATAGAGGGATTAGAGTTTGAAAAACTAAGAAGACTCTATACAAGACGAGATTCTCCATACTCTCATAAGTTTGTTAAGGTTGTAGATTTTATCTCTTATGATGATGTTATCGAGGAGTTTACAAGACTATCTCTTAGAAAAAATTTAGAGATAAATATAGCATCAAAAAGATACTACCCGCATGGAAAATTGGCTTCACATATCATAGGATATGTTGCAAAAGCAGACTCAAAAGATAAGCAAGATAGTCCTATGGCAAAACTTACAGGATTTATAGGGCGAACAGGCATTGAGAGATACTATAATTCAGTCCTCGCGGGTCAAAAAGGCATTAAAAAAACTAAAGTAACTGCTTTTAATGAAAAGATAAAGCAGATAGACAAAAAACTTCCAACTAGTAGCGATATAAAGCTTAGTTTGGACTTAGAGCTACAACAATATGTATCAAAACTATTTGCAAGCAAGAGTGGCACAGTTGTAGTTATGAACGCTAAGAACGGTGAAATACTAGCAGCAGGAAGTTTCCCAGAGTATGATTTGAATAAATTTGTAACAGGAATTAGCCACAAAGAGTGGGAAATTTTATCAAATGATTTTAATCATCCATTTACAAATAAACTTATAAATGGACTATATCCACCAGCTTCAGTTATTAAGATGGGTGTAGCACTATCTTTTTTAGAGTCCGGACTTATTGCGCCTAGCACTAGTTTCTACTGCACGGGCTCAATGCAGCTTGGTGGAAGAAATTTTAGATGCTGGAAACATACTGGTCACGGTAAAACAGATATGAAAAAAGCGATTAGAGAGAGTTGTGATGACTACTTCTATAAAGGGAGCTTAAGAGTTGGGATTGATAAAATCTCACCCGTTTTAAGAGACTTAGGATTTGGCAAAAAAACAGGCATAGATTTGCCCCATGAGTTTATTGGTTCAGTTCCTGGCAGGGCATGGAAAATGCAAAGATATCAAAAGCCTTGGTACAAAGGGGAGACCGTAATTAGCTCAATCGGTCAAGGCTATTTTTTGGCAACACCTTTTCAAGTAGCAAAATATACTGCACTTTTAGCAACTGGCTATAGTGTTACTCCTCGCTTTATTAAAAGTATTGATGGCTTAAGTGTAGAATATAGTAAAAAGGATATTTTAAGCCCTATCCAAAAGAGAAATCTCCCCCTGATGAGAAGTGCCATGAGAGAGACTATCTCGCACCCACAAGGGACGGGATATAGGCACATAAAATCTAAAGTCGATATAGCGGGAAAAACAGGGACAGCTCAAGTAGTAAGTATTCCTCAAGATAAAGAGAAGCGTATGAAAGAGAGTGAAGTTGAACACTATCGTCGCTCACATGCATGGTTTACGACCTATGCTCCATATGATGACCCCCAATTTGTTGTTACTGTTTTAATCGAACATGGTGGAAGTGGTGGAGCTGCAACAGGAGAGACCATCTCAAAAATCTATGATAAGCTTTTAGAGATGGGATATATAAAATAATATCCCCATAAAGATTGGTATTGTCTATTGATTAAATAATATTTAGTATAATACCCTTAAAAAAGGGTAGCAGATATGCCAAGATGGATTGAAGTGAGTATTGGATTTATACTGTTTTATAGTACACTGTTTATCACTGCATTTGGAGGCGTAACTGATGTTATCTTTGGATAAAATTAAAAATCTTTTTGCAGATAGAACTAAAGAGCAGAGCAGTAAAATAAAAAAATATACACCATTTTTTGCTGGAGCTCTATTTTTGCTTGTCGGATTTAACTATCTTTTTTTCTCTATAAGAGCACTTATTTCTGGTGAGATATTTTATTTTATAGCCTCAATAGCCATATTTATCTCTTTTACTGGAGCATTTGTGCTTTTAAGAAGAGGTATCTCTATAGAGAAGATTTACAATAATTCAAAATATGAAAAACATGCAAAAGTTCCACTAGTGCCTTTTAAGGCTATGGCCGGTATCTTAATAAGCAGTGCTTCAGCTTTTTCTGCATACTTAGGAGGTGGCTTCTCTTTTGTAGTATCAGTTTTTCTTGGTGGAGTGATGCTGTTTGGCTGGTATCTCTATTATGGCTTTGATCCGAAGATAGAAAAAATTGCTGTAGTTGCAGCTGGAAAAACCTCAAAGAGAGTTGCAAGTCTTTTAAATGAGGCATATGGAGATATAAGCACTATCAGGCAAAATGCAAGTAGATGTACATCAAGTAGAGTAAAGCAGATGATGCTTAAGATGGCAAGTGGTTTTGAAAAACTAGTAAATCACATACAAAATGAGCCAGAAGACTTTGAGAGAGTACGAAGGTATCTTGTGAGTTACCTAAGCGAGATTCGCTCCATGAGTGAGATATATGTTAAGCTTGAGGCAAAAAATAGAGCCTATGAGATGCAAGAATCATTTATGGATATGATGCAAAGCAGTGTTAAAAAGCTTGATATTCGCTATGATAAGCTTTTAGAAGAGGACATGGTTGAGCTTGATGTTAAGCTCTCAGTTATGAAAAAAAGGTTAAAAAATGAACACTAAAACAGAGTTGATAATCACGGATATTGAAGAGAAAGATGCTAGTAAGATAGAAGAGCTTTCAAAAACTATTGATATCAAAAGCACAACTTCAATAATGCACTTTGGTGTTGAGGCTCAAGAGAGAGTTACGACAGCATCATCCTCTATCTTAAAAGGGGTGAAAAATAAAGACTTAGAGGGGGCAGCTGCACCTTTATCAAATATGATTGTAGCAATCAAGGGTTTTGATATAAATGAACTAGACCCAAATAAGAAGCCTGGTTTTTTTGATAAGCTACTTGGAAAAGCAAAACCATTGGCTCTGTTTTTATCTAAATACGAGGGCGTAAAAGAGCAGATAGAGAGTATAGCGGATGAGTTAGAAAAGCAAAAAGGTATACTTTTGAATGACATAGAGTCATTAGATAGGCTCTATGATGCAAATCTTGATTATGTCTATCAGCTTGAAGAGTATATTGTAGCTGGGGAGCAAAAACTCTCTTTGATGAGCAAGCAAGAGATACCTGCTATGAAAGAGAGAGTAGAGAGTAGTAGTGACATGATAGCAGTCCAAGAGCTAAAAGATCTTCACGGCGCCAAAGATGATTTTGAGAGAAGAGTGCATGACTTAAAACTAACAAGGCAAGTAGCTTTGCAGTCACTACCATCAATAAGAATGGTGCAAGAGAATGATAAAACACTAGTTAATAAAATTAGCTCCACCCTAATAAACACTCTGCCTTTATGGAAAAATCAGCTCGCACAAACTATCACAATCTATAGAAACCAAAAAGCTGGTGAGGTATTGAGTAGTGCTATGGATTTGACCAATGAGTTACTTGAAGCGAATGCTAAGAACCTAAAAGAGTCTAACAGACAGACAAGAGAGCTAGCGGAGAGAGGAGTGTTTGACATAGAGAGCATAAAGCTTGCAAATCAATTGCTTATTGAGACTATTGAGGATAGTATTAATATCACTAGCGAGGGTAAAAAAGCTAGAGCTGAGGCAGAAGAGGAGCTTAAATGCTTAGAGCAGGATCTTAAAAATACACTATTAAAAATGAAGAGTAGTTCTTACTCAACTTTCGCACCTAAATCCAAGTAAATCTTGAGTAGTACTTCGCAGTGTAGCTATTATACTCCTAAAATCCTTATTGTTCTTTACAATCTCATCAATTTGTGCTATTTTTTCCATTATTTCAATATATAATACCCTCACAAAAACAAACAACTTTCCCTAAAGTTTAATTCAAGTACACT
>CAZXOZ010000047.1:0-11186 GCA_964642805.1 uncultured Sulfurospirillum sp.
GGGAGGGGCAGCAAAAGTATCTGTCTTAGCATCTGCTTTTTTTGGCTCTATTTCTGGATCGGCATCAGCAAATGTAGCTTCAACAGGAACCTTTACAATTCCAACAATGAAAAGATTAAAATATCCTCCAAGCCTAGCAGCGTCAGTTGAAGCAGTAGCCTCTACAGGAGGTCAAATTATGCCACCTTTAATGGGAGCTGGAGCTTTTATAATGGCAGAGCTGTTAAGTGTTAAGTATTCTGCAATCATGAGTGCCGCTATTTTTCCTGCGATACTTTTTTTCTTTGCTGTATGGGTTGGTATTGATGTGTTTGCAAAAAAATACAATTTATCGGCTATGAAAAGTAGTGAAATTCCACACACAAATACCGTTTTAAAATTGAGTCCCTTTTTTCTAATTCCTTTTGGGATTTTGCTCTATTTTTTACTGGTTGTCGGAAAAACTCCTCAATTTGCAGCAGCTCTTGCGATTTTTTCAACTATTCTCTTGCTTTTAGTAGATAAAGACTGGAAAATATCTCTTAAAGAGTTCATATTGAAGTTTTTGAGTGGCTGCATTATAGCATCAAGGCAGATAGCAACCATAGCTTCGGTTATTATCTGCGCTGGTATTATAGTTGGTGTTTTACATATAACTGGAGTTGGTGTAAAAATTACATCCACGATTCTGTTTTTATCTGGAGGAGAACTTTGGATTGCATTACTTTTAACTGCTATTGCTTGTCTGATCTTAGGCATGGAGGTTCCTACAACTGCTGCTTATATTATCTGTGTTTCTGTAGCTGGTCCAATTCTTCAAGAGTACGGTCTTTCAGCACTTCAATCACATCTATTTATATTTTGGTTTGCTCTTTTGTCTACTATTACGCCACCAGTTTGTGGAACAGTATTTATTGCAGCTGGGATAGCAGAAACAAACTGGCTTGGAGTTGCCTCAAAGGCTATGCGACTAGGAATTGGACTATATATTGTTCCTGTTGCTTTTATCGTAAATAGTTATCTTATACATCCTGATACTCATCTCATTTTTGCATTTTTATCATTAATAAAAATAGCTTTTGGGCTAGCAATCCTCTCAAATGCTTTGGTAAATGATAGACTGTCTAAGATTTTAAGAGCTTTGATGTTAGTAGTTGCATTAGTTGTTATAATGTTTCCATTTCAGGCTTAAGCTCTTAAATATACTTCTATTGCCCTAGTATGTCGCTCAATGTCATCAAAACTATGACCTCCTTCCTCTTCTTGAAAATCAAGTAACTCATCACCTTTTTTTAAATACCACCTAAAGAGTCTAGCCTTTGAGCCCTGTCCACTTCCTCAAAAACCATGTATATAGATAATCACATATTTATCTTTTAAAAGTCCTCTGAAAATTTGATAGTTAATCAGAGGGTTCAATTGTAAACAAACAAGCCATCTCGGGTATAAATAGCCTGTTTTTATCTACTGGTCTGCTATCTCTACTTTTCTGCCATCTGCAGATACATCAACATCAAAGTTGCTACCTGCCATGGTTCCAACAAACTCATATGCCATAACTTTTTTGCTAGCCGAATGGCTAGCCTCGATATAAATAGGCACAAATCCCGGCATTTTACTCTTAAGTGCACTGATTACCGCACCAGGCACCATGTCCTTAGTAAATTCAACTTCAAACTCCTCTATTTCGCCATTCTTATGAATATCAACTTCAACTTTACGGTTATCTGCTAGAGTTCCTTGAATTTCATAGACAAAGGTTCCGTCTATCTCCTCCTCTGTATTGGCAGAGAAAAATTTAGCCTCTGGTAGTAGTTCTTGTGCAACCCTCATTATATCTTTAGGTACATCATTAAAATGAATTTCTATCTCTTTACCAGCAAAAGCCAACGATGAAGCGGATATTAAGAAAACTATGGTTAAAAAAAATCTTTTAAATATCATTTTATACTCCTAATTTTACTTGTTTTAATTGGATTTTTTTGCCCAAAGCTCTTTAATCTCACTCACAACCATAGGCCAAAAATCTCGAAGATTCTCATACTTATTATCCACCTGAAGAAGATACTTCTCTAGGTTGTCTATAGCCTTGTGCTGCAACTCTTCCTCTTGTTCTTTTAGTTGATCTTTCAGGACATTCAATGACTCCTCAAGATCAAAGATTTTCTCTTTTATCTGTTCAATACTATTAATTTTATGATTCATAGTAAATATCCTTTTATATAAGTTTTTATTTAGTTGTTTTACCAACCCATTGCTTGGCTTACTGCAATCAATATTCCCGGAAGAATAAAAAATACAGAAATCACATAGACTACAGCATAGAGTATATTGGTACTCGCCGCATCTGCTAGTTTTTGTGCTGCCCAAATAGGAATCTCCCTTAAAGGCTTTATGCCGTAGATAACTACAACACCTATCAAGTTATATACAAAGTGGATCAAGGCAATTTGTAGAGCAAAAATAGCATTTGGTCCTACAATTGCAGTAGCAGCAAGCAGAGCTGTTATGCATGTTCCTATATTTGCTCCAAGCGTAAAGGGGTAGATTTGTCGTAAACTAAAGACACCACTTCCAGCCAAAGGGACTATTAAACTTGTTGTAGTAGATGAAGACTGCACTAAAACAGTTATTCCTGTGCCAGAAATAATACCACTTATAGGTCCTCTACCTATAGCTGAATGAAGTATATCTTTAGCCTTACCAACCATCAATACCTTTAAAAGCTTACCAATAAATGTTATCGCTAAAAATATTGCAACGATACCTAAAGTTGCCATCAATACTCCCCCAGCCATATCAGAAGAGATACTTCCTATAGTATCTTTGATAAAATTGACTGGCGGTTTTACAATTGGTTTGAGAAAGTTAAACTCTTTTACAGACATTGAGCCTCCACCGAGTAAAAATGAAGATAGATAGACACCAATTTTCTCTAAAAAACCAAACATAATCTCCAAAGGAAGAAATATTGCCACACTGATTAGATTAAAAAAGTCATGAATAGTTGCTGCCGAAAAAGCTCTTTTAAACTCCTCCCCTTTTTTTTACATGCCCAAGACTAACAATAGTATTGGTAATTGTAGTACCTATGCTAGCTCCCATAACCATAGGTATAGCGATAGCTACAGGTAAGCCACCAGCAACCAAACCAACAATAATTGCAGTTACTGTGCTTGATGACTGGATAAGTGCTGTCGCTAGAGTACCAACAACAAGAGCAACGATAGGATTAGTGGCAAAAGAAAATAGCTCTTTTGCTTGGTCTCCTGCTGCTAGCTTAAATCCACCTCCGATTAATGAAACTGCCACAAGCAGTAGATATATTAGTCCAACAATAGATAACCATTGTATAAAGTTTGAACGATTTGTCTTTCCTAAAGCCCCAGAATCTTCACGGGTTGTAGCCGTAGAGCTTACCATTTAATTGCCCTCCAAGTTTTGTTTATTGTGTGGCAATCTTATTACTTTTAACCTTAATTTTAAATATATATTACGAAATGGTTACAACTCCTACTTTTTTAAGGCTTTAAACATCTCTAAAGAGTCCAATTTTTCCCAAGGATAATCACTCTGCCCGACTTGTCCACGAGCTGCAACATCTGCATAGAGAAAAGTATCTGCACTTGGCGCATCTAAGCCAAATTTCTCTGTAATCCATCTTGGCGTTAAACTAAAATTTTTTACAACAAAAGAGGATAGCTTGTCATCATCAATACTAGAAAATGTTCCAAAAGTATCCACACTTACAGAGACTGGTTTTGCAACACCTATCGCATAAGAGAGCTGAACTGAGCATTTTTTAGCGAGTCCTGAAGCCACTATATGCTTAGCTATCCAACGCCCTGCATAAAGACCACTTCTATCTACTTTTGTATAGTCCTTGCTACTTTGAGCACCACCACCTATAGGTGAATATCCACCAAAACTATCCACTATAAGCTTACGACCTGTCAAGCCTGAGTCGTGAAGTGGGCTATGGTTTACATATCTTCCTGTTGGATTTATATAGACAAGTGTGCAGCTTTTACAACTTGTATCTGATGAGTTTTTGACTATGATAGTATCATTTGGGTCATAAAGCTCCAAGGGAAGTCCTGAGCTATCAATAAGCCCTTTTATAAGCTCTCTCACCTCCTTTATCGGCATAGTTTCGGTCGAAGGAGCAGAGACTACAATAGTGTGGATTTTTTGAGGTTTGCAGTTTTCAAAATTTACTTTTGTTCCATAATCAACAGTAACTTGAGTCTTTATATCAACTCCAAGTTTTTGATTATTTTTGAGTGCATAATCGTACACCTTGTCACTAAGTAGTCTTGCATAAGTAATGGCTGCTGGCATTAGCTCTTTTGTTTCACTTGAAGCAAAACCAAACATAATCCCTTGATCACCAGCTCCAATCTCACCATTGTCTTGATCTACGCCTTGGTTTATGTCTGGACTTTGCTTATTTAGAAGAATCTGAACCTCTACATCGTTAGGATATAAGCACTGCTCTCTTGTGAAAGCTGATTTTCCATCATATCCTATCTTTAAAAGTGCATCTTTTGCTATCTTTTCATAATCAAGATGACTTTTTGTAGCTACTTCTCCACCAACTATCACATGTTTTCCTGCTACAAAAACTTCGCTTGCTGTGCGTGAGTTTTTGTCACTAATCAAGAGTGCATCTACTATGCTGTCAGAGATTATATCTGCACATTTATCGGGATGTCCGGGGCTTACTACTTCGCTCGTAAAGAGGTATTGTTGTCTGTTTTCCATTTTTGTTTTCCATTTCTTTGTTTTCCATAGAGACGAATCTCTAATTGTTTTCCATCCTTTTGTTGTCCATTTTTGTTTTCCAATAGCATTGAAAGTTAAAAATAAATTCTAAAAGTTTGAACCAGAGCCTAAAGCTCACCTTTTTTCAGTTAAGAAGTCTATCTTTTTTTAGCTTATAAGAACATTCCATAATGGGATTATTAAAAAAGAGGCTAAAATCCCTAAGCTTAAAGCATTTATAGCCAAGTCTTTATTTAACCCACCTCTAATTGCAAGAACTGTTGCCATGGTCATGGGAGGCATAGCAGTCTCAAGAAAAGTTACTCTCATCCAAACAGCATTAAAGTCAAAAAATGGATACAAAATGAGGAGCATGATAAAAGGCACTAAAACCATCTTTATTCCAACAGCAATAACACTCTCTTTAAAAAAGTTTTTAAATGCTCCTATATCTAACTTCATACCAACTATCATAGTTACAAGCGGTATAAGCGTATACTCTAGCTTTATTAAAACTCCCTCTAAGAAACTAGGAAAACTAACTCCATGTAGTGCTATGGCTGCAATTATGGCAATAAGAGGTGGCGATAAAATCAACTTGAATTTTTGCTTTAGTGTTGTTTTTTGCTCCCTGCCACTCCCCCACGCAATAAGCATCATGCCGATTGTCAAAAGTGCAATAAAACTCCCTAGTTGGTCATAAATCAAAGGATAAATTAACTCCTTGCTTGAATAAAGAGACTCAACATAAGAGAAGCCAACAAATGAGGTATTTCCAAAGATAGACACAGTCATAAAAGTAGCCAAAAGACCCCTATTTAGCTTTAGTGCTCTGCCGATAAAGTATGAGACTATAGCCGCTATAAACATGGTCAAATAAGCTATAAAAACAATATTCCAAACAACTTCATTGAACTCTAACTCTCGTATCTTAACAAGTGCTAAAGCCGGAAGTGAAAAGTAGATAACAAAATCTATAAGCGACTCTGATATATCTTTTTTAAAAACTTTAAAACCGTAGCCAAGTGCCACGAATATAAACACAGGCATAATATCAGCTATCAAAATAACTCCACTTTTTTATCTCTAAATGTGTAGAGTTGATTTAAAAACTCCTCTCTGTTCACCATCTTTGCACCTAAGCTCATAAGATGCTTTGTTGGTGTTTGGCAATCTATAAAGTCTCCTTCATTTTTTTGCATCAATTCACACAACCTACAAAGAGCTACTTTAGAAGCATCACTAACTTCGCTAAACATAGACTCTCCGCAAAATATCGACCCAACCATAACTCCATATAGACCACCTACAAGCTTCTCATCTTGATAACACTCTATACTTTTTGCAAAACCGTCTACATGTAGAGATGTGTAAGCCTCTTTCATCTCTTTGGTTATCCATGTGTCTTCTCTTTTTTCACTACATATAGAGATAACTTCATCAAAGTTTGTATTGTATCTTATTTCAAACTTTTTTCTTGATTTTTTTAGTGATTTTGTAATTTTAAACTCTTTTGGTAAAAGCAAAAGTCTTGGATTTGGGGACCACCATAGCGGGGGGTCATTTTTTGTGTACCAAGGAAAAATACCGCACCTATAGGCACTCAAAAGTCTCTCTTTGCACAAATCTCCACCCCAAGCTAAAAGACCATGGTTTGTAGCCTTATGTGGACTAGGAAAGGTGTATTTATTGTCTAATAGCCTAGGAATATCAATCTGTGTACTCAAACTCTAGTGCTTTTTTAATATAATCAATCTTTACAGTTCCACCATTTCTAAGCCTACCAAAAAGTATCTCATCACTCAATGGGGTTTTAATCTCATCGCTAATAACTCTTTGCATAACTCTAGCTCCTAACTCCTTAGAGTGACCCTTATTGGCTAGATATTTTTTTGCACTATTTGTAGCTTCAATTTTGATTTTTTTCTCTTTTAGCTGTAGCTCAAGCTCTGATAGAAGTTTTTTAACTATAAAAACCATCACTTCAGTCTTTAAAGCACTAAAATTGACTATCGCATCAAGACGATTTCTAAACTCTGGAGCAAAAAAATCTTTTATAGCATTATTGCTCTGGTGATTTTCAACTTTTGTAAAACCAACTTGTGCAGACTCTTTTGTTCCTAAGTTTGAAGTCATAACAATTATGACATTTCTAAAGTCTGTCTTGTTTCCATCATTGTCGCTTAGAGTTGCATTATCAAACACTTGAAGTAGGATGTTTAGCAAGTCAGGGTGAGCTTTCTCTATCTCGTCCAATAAAAGCACACTATAAGGGTGTTTTTTTATAGCCTCAGTGAGCTGTCCACCCTCTTCATACCCAACATATCCTGGAGGAGCTCCAATCAGCCTGCTTACTGTATGCTTCTCCATGTACTCACTCATATCAAACCGCTCAAAATGTATACCTAGTTGCTCCGCTAACTGTTTTGCAACCTCTGTTTTTCCAACTCCCGTAGGACCACTAAAAAGAAATGAGCCAACAGGACTATGGGGACTACTAAGTCCTGCTCGACTTCTTTTTATCGCTGTTACTAGGTTCTCTATCGCATCATTTTGACCAAAAACTTTTGCCTTTAGCTTAGACTCTAAGTCTCTCATAAGTTCAGTCTCATTACTGCTTACACTTCTACTTGGTATATTCTCAACTCGTGCTAAAACAGTCTCAATATCTTGAATACTCACCACTTTTCTTTTTCTTTTTTGAAGATGAAAAGAGGCACCAACTTCATCCACAAGATCTATAGCAGAGTCTGGTAGAAACTTGTCATTTATATATTTTTTTGCTAGTTCGACTGAGCTTTTTAAAACCTTTTGGGGGTATCTTATGCCGTGATACTCTTCATATCGCCCCTTAAGCCCTAACAGTATCTCATAACTATCCTCCATGCTAGGCTCACTTACATCAAGCTTTGAAAAACGACGACTTAA
Organism: uncultured Sulfurospirillum sp.; assembly: GCA_964642805.1. GTDB lineage: Bacteria > Campylobacterota > Campylobacteria > Campylobacterales > Sulfurospirillaceae > Sulfurospirillum_A. Next base: position 7,672 of record CAZXOZ010000047.1, read on the forward strand.
GGCTCTATCTTTATCAAAAAAGTTCCTATACTCGCTGTATGTTGTAGCGCCTATACACTTTATTTCGCCACTAGCAAGTGATGGTTTAAGTAGATTTGAGAGATCCATAGAGCCACCGCTTGTAGCTCCTGCACCAACTATGGTATGGATTTCATCTATAAAAAGAATTGAATTTGGTTTTACTTTGAGTTCCTCTAAAACATCTTTTAATCTCTTCTCAAAATCTCCTCTATACTTAGCCCCACTAAGAAGCGAACCAATATCAAGTGCATATAGTTTCGCATCTTCAAGTACACTAGGAGTCTCCTTTTTCAAAATCTTAAGTGCTAGTCCTTCAACTATAGCAGTCTTTCCAACTCCAGCTTCTCCTACTAGAATCGGATTATTTTTCTTACGACGACAAAGAACTTGCATAACTCTTTGTACTTCATCAACTCTACCTATAAGAGGGTCTATCTTGCCTTTTTGTGCAGTTTTGACTAGGTCAATAGTGTACATCTCAAGAGCACTTTTTTTATCATCTGACTCTATCTCAACTTTTACAGAAGGGTTCTCATGGCTTGTTACAACCTCGATAATATCAAGCCTTTCAACACCATGTTGCCTTAAAAGCATAACACTATAGGAGTGCTCTTCATTAAATAGTGCTATTAGCATATCAGTCAGTTTTGCTTCTCGCTTACCAGAACCTTTTACTTGTATCATCATATTTTCTATAACTCTTGTAAGAGAGACTGTCTCAAATGGCTCAAAGTTATTTGGTTTTTGAATTTTTTCTATATTATTTGCAAAATATGCTTGAAGACTTTGTCTCAATACTTCAGCATTTACCCCGCACTCACTTAAAACTTCTATTATCTCCTTACTATGAATGAGCGAGAAAAATATATGCTCTACTGTTATATACTCATGTCTGTTCTCTTTGGCAAAACCAATTGCATCACTAAAAATCGAATTTAATTCACTACTTACCATCTCTAATCCTCCTCCATCACTGCTCTTAATGGAAATTTACTTTTTTTTGCCAAATTTAAAACTTGAGCAACCTTTGTTTCAGCTATCTCATAAGCATAGACTCCACACAATCCACTTCCGCTATTGTGAATACGAATCATTATTGCATACGCATCCTCTTCACTCTTGTGAAATACACCCTTAAGGGTACTAACTACAAACTCCATACTTGTGAAATTATCATTAAGCAACATAACTTTGTACATTTTTGGCTTCTTTAGTTCTATCTCTTCACTTAATTCATGCTGATTCATCTCGCCCTTATCTTCTGTATATCTTTTTTGATGATATCTGTCGATACTTCACCAATATAAAACTTCTTATCTGTCCTCTCGCCAAAAGTATCTGTCACAAACTGATACTTACCATTTTTTAAGATAACCTTAAACGGAACTTGAACCGCTTGCTTATAACCTATATCTTCAGCTATGGTATTTACCATTTTACTATTATCTGGAGAATTTACTATGAAATAATAGGCATTAAATTTTGTAGCAAAATAATCTATCACATACTGATCTGTTACTGTCTCAAGATATGTAAACCCTACCAAAAGCACATCCTTATCATTTTTAAGTTGAAAATCCATAAGATGTGGCGCTTCATCCTGACAAGGCTTACAAAATGTCCCAAAAATATCAAGTATAAGTATCTTTTTCTCATCGCCCTCTAAAACAAACCCACCATCTCTTCTTAAAAGCACTATCTCACTACCCATGACACTTTTAAGCACTATCCTATCTCCATTTTGATAAGTAGGCTTTGAGGCACTTCCCTCTTCAATCCCACACCCAACAATCACAAATACTAAGACTAGACTAGCTAAAATTTTTAAAAAATACATCGGTGTCCCTTCTAGACTTTTACTTAATTTTATCTATTTATTGTAAATATTAGCTAAATTTACTTAAAAAGATGATTTTTCATAGCAGTTTGTGCCTCACGATTTGCTGTTCTTCTTTTTAAATCCTCTCTTTTATCATGTAATTTTTTACCACGAGCTAAAGCTATCTTTATCTTCACAAAGTTTTTATGGTTAAAATACAGGCTAGTTGGAACTATAGATAAGCCATCTTTTGTAGTTTTTTCATGTAGCTTGGTTATCTCCCTAGAGTGCAAAAGAAGCTTCCTATCTCGCCTCTCATCAGGTCGATAGTGCGAGTGAGCCGTCTCAAGATGAGATATATGAGCATTAAGCAAAAACGCCTCACCCTTGATAATCCTCACAAAAGAGTCTTTAAGGTTTACTCTACCCTCTCTTATAGCCTTTACTTCACTACCCTTAAGCACTACACCCGCCTCATAAGAGTCAAGTATCTCATAATCATGATATGCTTTTTTGTTTCTTGCTACTGTTTGTCCCATCTATATTTTGTCCTCTGTTCTGTCTTTCCAGTAATTTGGCTTACGATGTAAGTTCGCTACCGCAATTATTATAATTTTTTTATTATATATTTTATATATTATGCCATATGGAAAATTTTTAACTAAGCATCTTCTTGTATTTTTTGTTAACTTCTGCCAAGTATGAGGAAAAAAAACTATTCTCTCAATTGAGTTTTTAACCTCATCAATAAATCTATGCCCTAGCTTTTTTTGCTGAAACTCATAATACTCAAAAGAATCATCAAGTTCTTTTTGAGCTATTTCTAAAAACTCAAGCTTCATATTTTGCAAAAACTTCTTTGATTGCAACAGTTTTTATCTTGCCTTCCTTATAGGCATCTACCCTATCTTCTACTTCATTCTTCCAAAGCTCTTCCACTTTTTGATTTGGTATATCAAGACTCAATATTAACTTATCAATAAGCTCGGCTTTTTGTGCTGGCTTCATAGTCATAACTTCTTCATATATATCTTGTTTTACTAACATAATCTCTCCTCATATTATTGACTTTATTACTATTATATCTATATTTCAACCATAAACTGCATCCCTTTGTCAAGACCACTTCCAAATTGTCTTTTATTCCACTCATCTATGATGCATCAAGGAGCATCAATTAAGCTCTTAAGACAGATTTTTTATGCCCTAATCTATTTTATCCATATTAGTAGTATTTTTGCAAATAACGGCATACTATAAATACTTTCTCAAAATCTCTTCTTTTAACTTTTTAGAAGCATCTACAGCTTTTTTAGCTTCATTCATTTTAGTTTCTAATTTTTCTATTTTTAAAACTATGTCATCTTGTATAGCTTTAGACGGAGCTTTGATAATAATCCCTTTTACTCTAGCTGTTGAAGCCCGATAAGTTCTTGAAAATTTAACTTCTTTTCCTGCTCTATATAATGCCCAAGTTAAATATTTAGGATGTATCTCATCATTTTTAATATGTATAACACCACAATGGTCAGTTGGGAAAAATGGTTTATTCTCTGGCATATAATTAACCATCCAGTTGCCATCTATCCCCCATAAAACAGATGGTAGGCTAAAATCTTTTATAACCTCCATTCCCAAAAAATCATCCCTATAATCAATAAAAATTCATAAAACC
>CAZXOZ010000048.1:0-11145 GCA_964642805.1 uncultured Sulfurospirillum sp.
GTGTGTAGTGCTTTTTTGGGCGAAGTCGGGAGATAAGCTCCTAGGCGTTTGTTTCCGTCATTAAGCGGATGTCCTTTGATGATGTAGTAGAGTAGATTGGCTGCTTTAGACTCAAGAGATGGCAAAAGGTCGATACCTCCAAAGCTTTGGTATATATTGAGTAGGTTGCCTTTGAACTCTCCTGCTTTTTCTTGTCCAAAAAGTGCTGTGGCTTCACCTTTTGCTATGAGTGTTTTTTTAAGCTCCACTACCGCCTCTTTTGCCTCATCATAATCTAAAACAAACCTCTCTTTCTTACTCTTTGGCACCTCTTCCAAACTCTGCTCATCATACCCTTGAAGCAACGCCCAACTTTTGGCATAGTTGCTCACTATCTCTACAAAACCTTTTGCCTCTTTTACGCTTAACTCTTGGTTTTGTAATCCTTGTTTGATGAGTTGTATGGTTTTGTCTAGCTCTTCTAGTTTTTTTTGTTGCAATCTCTCTTTATCTACTATATAGCCATCTAGCAAATATCTTTGCAAAACTGATGTTGCCCATCTTCTAAACTTTGTAGCTTTTTTACTATTGACTCTATATCCTACTGATATAATCATATCAAGATTATAGTAATTTATCTTTCTTTTTTTACCATCTTTTGCAACTTGTTCCAAAATGGAACAAGTTGATTTTTTGTCTAATTCTTCACTTTTATATATATTGCCTATATGCTTGACTATTGCTGGACGATTCACATCAAATATTGATGCTATATTATTGGCATCTAACTAAATTGTTTTATCTTCTACCGATAACTCTAGATTAACACTCCCATCTTCATATATAACCATATCACTCATCCACAACCACCTTAGCCAAGTTCTCATTTATCCGTTTATTGAGTTCTTGCTCCTGCTTCATCTGCTCCTGTAACTCTTTTTGTAGCTCATAAAATCGCTCTTTAAAATCAAACTCATCATCTACAACTTCAAGTCCCACATATCGCCCAGGAGTAAGCACATAGCTCAACTCTCGCACCTCTTTTAGGCTTGCAGATTTACAAAACCCTTTTATGTCTTCATACGCTTTAGCATTTTTCCAGTTATGATACACAGAAGCGATATAGTCGGTATCATCACTACTAAACTCTTTTGTTCGTCGGTTGATAAGCTCTCCCATGTTTCTTGAGTCTATGAAAAGTATATCTTTGGTGGTTCTTCCTCGTTTCATAAACCATATAGAAGCTGGGATCCCCGTATTTAAAAAGAGTTTTGCTGGTAGATTTACTATGCAGTCTATGAGATTTGCTTCAATCAGAGCTTTTCTTATCTCTCCCTCATTTGAAGTGTTAGAAGTAAGGCTTCCTTTTGCCAAAACAAATCCTGCTGCTCCAGTCGGTGCTAAGTGATAAAAAAAGTGCTGTATCCATGCATAGTTTGCATTTCCCTCTGGCGGTGTTCCGTACTTCCATCTTCCATCATTTCGTAGTAGCTCACCACTCCAGTCACTGACATTGAAAGGTGGGTTGGCGATGATGAAGTCGGCTTTTAGGTCTTTGTGGGCATCATTTAAAAATGAGCCTTCGTTGTTCCACTTTACTTGAGAGCTATCTATACCACGAATGGCAAGGTTCATTTTTGCTAGTCGCCATGTAGTTTGATTTGACTCTTGACCAAACACAGATATATCGTTTATCTTTCCTTGATGCTCTGTAACAAACTTTTCGGACTGCACAAACATACCACCACTACCACAACAAGGATCAAACACTCTGCCTTTGTATGGCTCCAGCATCTTTACAAGCAGTTCAACTACAGATTTTGGAGTATAAAACTGTCCCCCCTGTTTGCCCTCGGCAAGTGCAAACACTTTAGGAAGTACACCTCTTAAAGAGCTGTTCTCTTTTTCGATGGCATCCATAGCCTCATCAACAATCTTGCCTATATTTGGTAGTTTTGCATTTGAAAGAAGAAATGACCACCTTGCAATTGGCGGAACAAAAAATACATTTTCAGCCTTATACTCATCCCTATCTTCAGGGTCAGCTCCCATCTCGACTTGGGTTTTAAGAGAGATATAAAGCTCTTCAAAACTATCAGATATATACTTTAAAAACACAAGCCCCATCACCACATGTTTATACTCTGCGGCATCGATGTTTTTTCGTAGTTTATCTGCTGCTTTCCATAGTTGTTTTTCTATACTCTCTTCTTGTTTTGCTTTTGCCATTATTCGACCTAATAATATATTTTAATCATACAATAGAAATCACTAAATTAGTGTCCATCATTGCATAATTCGGGCTTAAGTGCTCTTCTTTAAAATCCCATTTGCAGCTCGTATGCCTGATGCCCATGCTCCTGTTATGCCCCTACTTGTTCCTGCTCCATCTCCTATGATATAGTAGTTTTTCTTTACCATAAAATTGTCATCTATGAATGTTGGTCTGTTTGAATATGTCTTTATCTCTGGATAGTAGATTATGGTTGATGGGTGAAGAACGCCAGGGATTATGGTATCAAGCATCTTCATGGCTCTCCAGATATCTCTAAGGATTTTTGCTGGTATACTTAGTGATATATCGGCGGCAACTGCACTTTTAAGTGTTGGTTTAAAATCATATAAATCTGAATTAAATGTCTCTTTTTTACTCCTACTTCCAAGTCTAAAATCACCAACTCTTTGCATAATAACTGAACCGCCACTAAGTTGCATAACCATCTCTCCTAGTATCTTTCCAAATTGCTGACCGCTTACCACTGGTTCTGTAAGCCTGATGGTCTTTAGCATTGCAAAATTTACTAGATTGTTTGACTTTTTTTCACGAGATAAAGAGTGTCCATTTACAGAGTAGTAGCCCTTGTACTTCTCTCTTACTATGTGAGCACATCCCGAGTTAGTGCAAAAAGTTCTCACCTTGCCAGGAAATAGGATTTTTGGATCATAATACTCTTTGACTATAGGGTAATTCTCCTCTTTTAGCTCTATTCTAACACCTATATCCACTACATTGTCACTGTAAGTTACCCCTATATTGTTCATCTGAGTTTGAACCCAACCATAGTCTGCTCGACCACCAGTCATAATGAGGTTTTCAAATGATATAACTTGCCCATCTATAAGTGTAATCTCTTTTTTATCTTTTGCTAACTCTCTAACCTCGGTACGCAAAGCGACCTCTACATGTAGGGATTTTAGCTTTTCAATCAAAGAGTTGATGAGTTTGGAGGATTTGTCAGTTCCAACATGTGCTTGGTCTATTGAGAGGATTTCTACCCCTATCTTTTTGGCTCTTTTTTGATACTTTTCGACATTGTGTTTTGTTTCCATATTTGGATTAAGATGTCTTTTTACCTCCTCTAATAGAGTATCAGCATCCTCTTTTTTCCAATGCTCGACAGGAAAGCCTACGGGAAAAGTATAATTTTGCTTACAATCATTCCTTAATCCACCTGAACTTATCCTCTTTTTTTCTATCACTAAAACAGAATAGTCTGAATTTTCAGCTATCTTAAAAGCAGCCCCAAGTCCAGCTGGACCTGAACCAATGATGACAATATCATAGTTTGATTTTAAATTCTTCATATAAACAGTATATCAAAATAACCCTACATGTAAAAAGTTTACAGTATACTATAGAGGTGCCCTATGTTTTACAAGGAGTAGCTATGCAGATGAGTACACTCTCAAATAATCACTTTTTAGATAGCTATATTTTAAATAAAGAGCTATGCAAACTCGCCAATATATCTTCTAATGCGTACAGGTTTTGGAGAGATGTCAATGCTGCAAAATATGATGGGTGCAGGGCAGTTTTTTTAGAAAAAAGCACTATACTGAAAAAATATAGAGCTATAAGCTCTACGTGTAGAGATCTTTCAGGTCTTGTCCAGTCTCAAGCTTTTTGCAAATTTACAGGCATAGCCTCCTCTCATCTTATTGAGAAAAATGGGTCTGTGCTATATAAAAAACTAGAGATTATTAGCCTATGCGGCATTAAATTTGTAAATTTACAAAAATTTTATAATGATTTAGGGCTAGATTATAGCTACAATCTATATGTAGAAAAATGTAAATACTTTGGTCCATCCCCGCTAGAGAAAAAGATAAAACTTAGCCCCGAAATGTGCTTAGGATACTACTGACTACAATAGTGAGTAAAAAAACGACACCGACAACTAAGCGAATGTAAAAGTTTCTATATCTCTTGTCCATTTTTCTTCCTTGTATGTCAGTATATCTAATTTTAGTTGCAAAAAATTACTATTTATGTTAGTATAATAGTTAAAAAGGTAAAACTATGTCACATGTAGATGTTTTAAAACTACATTCACTAAAAGCAACGCCCCAGAGATTGTGCGTATTAGATGCACTCGAAAACCATGGGCATGCAACACTAGAAGATATTGAAAGATTTACCAAAGTAAAATTTCCAACACTGTCTCTATCAACAATATATAGAAATATAGGCGACATGTTAAAAAAAGGCATACTAAGCGAAGTAAAAATAGCTAATAAAAAAGAGCACTACGAAATAACCAAAGAGAGTCACGCTCATCTAGTCTGCTCACAATGTGGAAACATAGAGGATTTTACAATAAATACAAATGAGATAATAAAAAAAGCCCAAAGTTTTACATGCAATGAAATTTTTGGTGTTATCATATCATTTGATACTATCTGCAAAGAGTGTTTAAGTATAAAATAGATATACTTCTTCTTTCTTATAGAGAGGTGTCCGAGCGGTTGAAGGTGCAGACCTGGAACGTCTGTGTAGTTTACTCTACCGAGGGTTCGAATCCCTTCCTCTCTGCCAAATTAATGGGAAATATATGAATGCTATAGATATAAAAAACCTTACCTTCTTCTACGAAAAAGATATTGTTTTAGAGGATATTAATCTTAATGTTAAGGATGGAGAGTTTTTAGCTATCATTGGTCCAAATGGTGGTGGAAAAAGTACTCTTTTAAAACTGATATTGGGAATAGAGAAAAATAGAAGTGGTACTATAAAAGTATTTGATAAAAAACCATCTAAAAACTTAACTAAAGTCGGTTATGTGCCGCAAAATACAAATGTAAATATTGATTTTCCTATAAAAGTTATAGAGGTTGTTATGATGGGACATGTTGGGCATAAACGACCTCTTATTGGATATAAAAAGGGGGAGATAGAGTGTGCCTTAGCCTCTTTGGAGCAGGTAGGTATGCAAAAGTATGCAAAAAACAAAATAGGCTCTCTCTCTGGTGGACAAAGACAAAGAGTAATGATTGCTCGTGCCTTGTGTTCGCATCCAAAAATAGTTCTTCTTGATGAGCCAACATCAAACATTGATATAGTAGGACAAAAAGAGATATATGCGCTTTTAAAGGAGCTAAATAGACATATAACTATAGTTGTTGTAAGCCATGACCTATCTATTGTCTCAGAGTATGCAACTAGTGTTCTACATGTAAGCAAAAAGGCTACCTACCACAATATAGGCAAAAAGAAAAAGAATTTCACAAAAGATAAACACTTTTGTGAAGTAGAACTACTTCAGATGATAGGCGAGAGGCATGTTTGATGCCTTAAGTTATGAATTTATACAAAACGCTCTTATAGCAGGAGTGTTAGTTAGTATAGCTTCGGGCATCATTGGTTCGCTCATAGTGGTGAATAGGATGGTTTTTTTAGCTGGAGGTATTGCTCACACATCTTATGGAGGGATTGGTCTTGCTGTCTATTTTGGTATACCTATCTTTCTAGGAGCATCTTTTTTTGCTGTGGCTGCAGCTTTGCTTATATCCTTTATAACACTTAAGCAAAAAGAGAGAACAGATACTTTTATAGGTCTTATTTGGGCAGCTGGCATGGCCATTGGAATTCTTTTCATAGATATGACTCCTGGATATAATGTTGATTTGATGAGCTATCTTTTTGGCTCCATACTGGCTGTTAGTAGAGAAGATATATGGTTTATGGGTGCGCTCGTAGTAATTATTATAGCTATTGTTACATTTTGGTATCGAGATATTTTAGCTGTATCATATGATAGTGAATATGCACTCTTAAGAGGGGTGCCAGTTAAATTTTTCTATACTCTCATCTTGGTTCTTTCTGCTCTTACTGTTGTTATTTCCATAAAAGTAGTAGGGCTGATTTTAGTTATAGCACTACTTACTATTCCTATATATATTGCAGAAAAGCTCTCCAGCTCTCTTTATGGAATGATGTTTTTTTCTGTTATCATATCTAGCATATTTACACTTTTTGGTCTATTTATATCATATAGTTTTGATATAACGAGTGGAGCATCTATCATACTAGTCTCAACTCTCTCCTTGATTCTATTTTTACTATTTTTAAAAATTAAAAGTCTCCTTACAAAATGTTAATTTAACTTTACTTAAAGTTATTTTGTTACTATGTAGTTATGAAAATATATATATGTGTTTTACTTTTTATACTGCCAATTACTCTTTTTAGTTCTCACATGAATAAAAATGGAATTGTTACTAAATTAAGCAACAATAGTGTAGACAAAACCATTGATATACTTTGGAACACGATGAAGAAAAGTGGGGAGAAAAAATTTACAATCATTGATCATCAGCAAAATGCTAGCGAGCGTGGAAATTTTAGTATCGAAGAGGCAAAGCTGATTATTTTTGCTAAATTGAATATTTGCTTAAGTCTTTTAAAAATAGATCCTGCTGTTGGATTGGATCTTCCTCTTAAAGTTCTTATATATAAAGCTGAGGATGGTGAGGTGTATATCAAGTATAGAGACCCTAGATTTCTAAAAAATATCTACAACCTTGGTGATATAAGAGAGGCTCTCATCATGAGTAGAATGCTTGATAAATTTACTGATGCGGCTATTAAATAGTTTTTTTTCTAGATTTTATTTCGCTTTCATAGTACTCTAAAATTCTTGTTTGAAGCAGTACTGTCTCTTCATCTCCAGCACAAGCATAAAAACTACGAAGATGGTTCATATTGATTTTATCTACAAATCTTTTATGTTTTTTCAACTCTCTATCTATATCGAGTATAAGGCAATCAATATCTAATGAGTTATCTTGAATTATCTTATTTACATACTCTTTTGTTGTATGAACAAGCACATCAATACGATACTCATCATCTTTATATATCTCTTTTGCAATCTTTTTTAAAACTATATATTCACAACTATCATCTATCTTATTTGATACAATCATAGAGGCAAATAGTTTAGCTCTAAACTCTAAAGACTTATGATGATAGACAAAGAACTCTCTAAAAAAAGAGAGAAAAAATGTTTTTGTTCCTTTTAGTGACATATCAGTCTCCTAAATTTATTGTAATTATATCAAATTTTAGCTACAATACCGTTCGCTCCTCTTTAGACCTGTGCAATGCTTTTTATGAGCACCGCTTCAGGGTGGGAACACAGCAGAGCACTCTTAATCAGTTTGTGCCGCAGTTATCTGAAGAGGGGTCGATTATAAAAAATACTCCTCAATCTTAAGTGCTAGCTTATAAAAATCAACCCCATCAACTCTCCCTTTCTCTTTTAGATCCTTTTTTATCAGCTCTTTACCTTGAAGTAGCTCTTTAGACTTTACGCCATGTGATAGAGACAAGACCGCCTCTATAAATGCCGCTAATCTATCACAATTTTTTAGTGCGACTCCATCTATTGCATTATATCTGTTTTCATTATAGGTTGAGAGCGTGTCAACAACTATAATCTTTTTTTCATTGATTTTATTTAAAAATTCATCTTTTTCATTATCGCCATAAAGTCCCAAAAGATATTTAAAATTTTCAACCATGTGTGATGGGATATATGGCAATATCTCATTTTCTATCATCTTTATCTCATACTCGCTTATAATATCATTTAATCCACTTACAGAGTATTTAACAGGGCTGATAATATCACGAGTTAAAGCCTCTGGCAGGTCATGAAATAAAGCACAATAGAAATTATTTTCTACTCTTTTATCACATGCTTTTATATGAGTTGAATAGAAATAACCTAAAATTGCCACTATAAGCATATGACCAAGAACTGAGGTTTCTGGAATTCTTGGAGTTTGTGCCCATCTTTTTTGAAATCTTAGACGGCCACTTAAATCTACAATCTTTGCAAGTTTTTTATTGAGTGCAATTTTTCTTACGCCTATTAGCTCATAATAGTCCTCTATCTCCTCCTCAACAGCCTCTTTAACACTATCAATATCACTTAAAAATTTACTCGTTTGATAGACTATAGAGAACTCCCACCGAGTAGCAAGATAGGAGGCAGCTTTGAGTATAAATCTCTCTTTTTTATACATTGTGGGGTTATTGAGATAGTTTTCAAATCTATTGTAAAACTCGCCATCCTCTATACTTATAAGTTCATCTTGAAGTTTTAAAAGAACCCACTTATTGATCTCTTTCTCTTTTTTTTGCAAAGCATGTCTAAAAATATCTGGTCGTATATCTGTAACCACACCTCTTCTTAAAAATTCAAATATACCAGCTTCTATGAGGTGAACATGGTTTATATCTTTTTCCATATTGGCTAAGAAAAATGCAATTATAAACTTGTGTGCTTGCTTATCAAGCTCAACTAACTCTATCATCCTTGGATAATCATTCCATCTTTGAATTGAAGCAGATGTAAAAAAATGCTCAATCAAACCAATAGATAACATTTTTATCCCTTTCTTATAACTTTTGAGTCTAACTCTATAATAGTATGAACATTTCCTCTTGGATTAAAGTCAACTACTACCTTTAACCATTTTGGATTTAATCTACTCTCAAGAGTATCATAAATCTCATTTGCACTATCTTCATGGGAGATGTTTCTGCCCATAAAACTATTTATATATAGTTTAATTGCCTTTAACTCCACTACATACTCATCTGGAATATAATCAATATAGATAGTTGCAAAATCAGGGTATCCGCTTCTAGGGCATAAGCAACAAAATTCTGGTAGTTTAAGTTTTATAGTATAATTCTTTTTATATTTATTTGGCCAAATCTCTAAATCTTTTTTTATATCAAACTCTTTTACTATCTTTTCACCATATCTCACTATAAATCCTTTAAGTTTTTTGGTTTTGATATAATAAAACCTTGAATGTAGTCAAATTTAAATTCTTTTGCCCTCTCAAATATCTCTTTTTTATCTATAAATTTTATAACAGCCTCTATATGTAAAGAGTGTAAAAGCTCTATATAGGCTTTAATTATTTTTTCATACCTCTCATTGAAAATATCTTTTGTATACTCTATATCAAATTTTACTATATCAATAGGTAAAAATTTTATATATTTTAAGCTACAATTATTCCCGCCAAAATTATCAAGAGATATTTTAAATCCACTTTTTTTATATTGATTTAATATCTCTTTAAATCTTTGTATCTCCTTATAGGCTCTTCTCTCTGAAAACTCTAAAATAAAATTTTCTGGTTTTAGTGGGCTTTTATAAAAAACCTCTATTAAAAACTGCCTAAATTCACTATTTCTTAAACTTACAGGTGATAATTTTATTGATACAAGCCTATTTGAAAAGTCAAAGTTTTCTAACTCTTTTACTAAAATAGATACTATCTTTTTATCAAAATTTACTTCATATCCTAGATGATTTACCACTTTTCGTATCTGGTTATATGAAAGTACACCCTCATTTTTAGAGTATATTTTAGTCAATACCTCTAAAATATTTTTATTACAATTTGTAGTTTGTAGGGGTTGAAACTTAAATATAAATTTTTCATTATCTATTGCATTACAAATTATTTTTTCAAACTCATTTGGCTTTATATCTGGAATATCGCTATTTTCATCTAGTAATGAAAATAATTTTTTTATGGTATTGTTTACATTATTATCATAATTTGAATCTAAAAGTGCAAACTCTATTTTTAATTCTATATTATTAATACCAATGTTTTTTAACTCTTTTTCATAGATAGTAATTAAGTGTCTTAACTCTTTTTTTTCTCCTTTTAATATAGTTAAAAAATACCCTTCTCCATATCTTCCTATAGGTATATTTTTAAAATTATATTTTTGTAAAAAACTATCTAACCTTTGGCAAAAAATCTTTAATATTTCATCTGCACTTGTAATTCCATATCTATCATTTATATCGTCAATATTATCTATTTTTATAAGTATTACAGTGTATTTTAATTTTTTATTTTTTATTATATTAATTATCTCTTTTCTACTAAAAGTATTGGTTATTGGATCAATTACACTCAATCTAAAACTACTATCAACAAGAAAAAATATGTAATATATATAGATAGGTACAAGAAGAATAAATAGAAGAATAATCTCTAAATCATCTGGAGAGATTTTAAAAATATAGTAAAGAAGTAGAGCCAAAATTAAAAAAGGGAAACCTATTTTAAGAGAGATTATAAACCTATTTTTTCTCTCTTTTGACTCTGAATATAACACTATACATCCAAATGTTTTACATCTTTTGCATGAGCTTGAATATAGTTTCTTCTTGGTTCCACTTCATCACCCATAAAAAGTGTAAATATATCACTTGCCTCTTCAAAATCATCAATTTTAACCTGTAAAAGCCTTCTATTTTCAGGATTCATAGTTGTCTCCCAAAGTTGCTCTGGGTTCATCTCTCCAAGACCTTTATATCTTTGGATATATGCACCTTTTTTAGCAATTTTCTCTATCTCAGTAAGTGTTTCTATTGGATCTTTTCCATCTAAAAAGCCTAAATCTCTCTCTTTTATCTTTGTGTTTATAAAAAGTGCCTCCTCGTATAGTGGATTTGTAAAAAAGTTATCATCAAGCTTTAACTCTTCTAATCCATCTCCTGTTTGAACATAAAGGTGAACTAAATCATCAGTTACATTATGGTTTAAAAGATTAAAACCTTTCATATCGATAAACTTTTTTAGTTCAATAAAAAGCTCGTTAGAATTTTTTGAAACCAAGTCAGGATTTTCTATCAAGTGTCGGATTATATCAATCACTGAAAATCTTTTTTCTAACTCTTTAAGTATATTTTTATAAGCAGATACTATTTTAAAAAAATCCATCAAGTCATTATTACCTATACCTTCAAACTCAAAAGAATTTATGCCTGTCTCTATAAGAAAACCTCCAAGCTCTGTATCATCTTTAAGGTATATCTCTTTTTTGCCTTTTTTATATTT
>CAZXOZ010000049.1:0-10809 GCA_964642805.1 uncultured Sulfurospirillum sp.
GGCCCATCCCAAGGCTCAAACTTGATACTTGCATACTCATAAAATGCTCTTAAATCTGAATCCATGTGTGGAGAGTTTTGCCATGGAGCCTGTATAAGCGTTCGTGCCGCCTTAAAAAAGTCATATCCATTTGCTATCATAAACTCAAATACATTATCCAAACTAGCACTATCACTTACATTTGAGTTTGTTATAGGAATCAGTCTTGAGAGCTCTTTGTCTGAGTAGATTTGAGACTTCATGCACTCGCTCTTCATCTCTATGTGAAACCTATTTGACTCTATGGAGTTTATCTCACCATTGTGGGCAATTGAGCGAAATGGCTGAGCTAGCCTCCACTCTGGAAGAGTATTTGTTGAGAATCTTTGATGGAAGAGTGCAAAAGTTGTTTTAAAATTTTTATTCTTCAAATCAAGGTAAAAACTCTTGATATGAGTAGGCATAATCAAACCCTTATAGGATACAACTCTACTTGAAAATGATGCAATATAAAAATCTTTGTCTGCATTTAGCTCCATCTCAATCTCTCTGCGAGCTAGATAAAGAAGCGCTTCAAATCTCTTTGTTGCGATAAGTGATGAGGGTGTTACAAAAATCTGAACAATTTGAGGCAAAGAGTCAAGTGCTTGCTTTCCTAGTGCCTTTGTATCAATAGGCACATCTCTAAACAACACTACTTTTAAATCGTTTTTTCTGCAAATCTCTTCAAAAACTCTTTTTTGGTTATCATTTTGTAAAAAAACCATGGCTACTGCAAACTGCTTGGGAAGTTCAGCCCCCAAAAGCCTAGCCTCTCTCCTTAAAAATACTTTTGGAATAGAAAATAGTAAACCACTACCATCTCCACTCTTTCCATCGGCTGCAACTGCACCTCTATGCATCATTCTCTCTAAGGCTTTTATGGAGTCTTCTACATTGGCATGAGTTGGTATATTGTCTATATTTGCCAATAAACCAAAGCCGCAATTATCTTTAAAATTGGTTATCAAATCTCTCTTCAAATTCTATCCCTTTAAGCAAAAATGACTAAGCATACTGAAAAAATACTTAATTCTTTATAAAAGCCTAAAATAGGCTTAATAAAATATTTATATACTATTATTTTCCTTATAAAACAATTAAATTATGCAATTATGCAAAATTTAACTTTTTATCGCTAAAATATTGTATGCAAGGCTATATTATAAACTTCAATAGAGTTAAAGATGAGGATTTAATAGTAACAATTTTAACAAAAGATAGCGTCTTAACACTCTATCGCTTCTATGGAGCTAGACACTCTCATATCAATCTAGGATATAAGATAGATTTTGAAGTAAAATCATCTCTTAAGTCGACTATTTCTCAACTGAGTGGCGTCCTTCATCTAGCACTCAAGTGGAACCTTCAACACAAAAGAATGGTTGTTTGGCAAGAGTATATCAAGCTTTTTTATACTCATTTAAGAGATGTTGATAATACAGATAGATTCTACTTTGACCTACTAGACGAGTGTAGTCTTATCTGGCACTCTCAAAATCCAAAAAGAGTTGCTATTGAGGCTTATGTAAAGCTTTTAGAGTATGAGGGAAGACTTCATGACGAGTTTATCTGCTTTAACTGCGAAAAACCGATTTATGAGAACCCTACGCTTATCAGAAGTTTTTTACTAGCTCACGAAAAATGCGTCTATCTCAATAGCTTTAAACGCTCACATGTAAAAGGGCTATTTGAAACAAAAAGCTCAATTCTTATGAGTGATGAAGATATAGAAAGAGTATGGAGAGTTATGCTAGAAGGATTTTAAGAAGCCACCTTTTTACAATAGACTTCTTCACTATTTTTGTTTAGAAAACTTTTAATCATACTCTCTCTTCAAATACTCTTCTTCGCAAAAACTTGAGGTATTAATATTCTCAAATGCAGTTTTAAGTGAAACAAATAGACCTTTGTTCTCCTCTTCCATCTTTGCTAGCATAATTTTTGTTTTTGCACGAGCTACTGGCATCTTTATATCAAACCTCATAGCAGGACATGTCTCATCTCCTATGGTTGGTATGCTGTGCTCTTTTATCTGCTCTCGCAACTGTCTTTCCCTTACATGAATGAAGGGTCGTATCACCTCTAAGCCATTGTCTGCTTTATAAGTTGGGGGCATAGAACGGAGTGCTCCATTGTAGCTAAAGTTCATAAAAAAACTCTCTACTGCGTCATCTAAGTGGTGAGCAAGAGCCAATTTTCCACAGCTATGCTCTTTTGCATAAGAGTAGAGTGCTCCTCTTCTTAAGCGAGAGAAAAAACTGCAAAAGGATGAGTTTTTTCTAATCTTCTGCTTTGAGAGTTCAAAAATCTTTGTATCATAAACTTCATGGTCAATCTCATGCTCCTTGCAGTGCTCTTTAAGAGTCTCAAAATCCTCGCCCATGCCATAAGATATAGTTACAGCCTTGAACTCAAACTTAATTGGAGATACTCTTTGTAGATGTTTAAAAACATGAGCTAAACACAGTGAATCTTTTCCTCCACTTAGCCCAAGCAACACTCTGTCTCCCTCTTTGATCAGCTCATATTTTATAACTGTTCGACCTGTTGTTCGCAAAAGCTTTTTACTAACACTTAGCATCAACTATCTCATCTACCATAGCTATAATAAAATCTGCACTCTTCGAGGCAGAAGTCTCCAAAAACTCATCGAAATTAAAACTAGCATCCATATCAGCTGCATCACTAATAGAGCGAAGTATAAAACACGGAACTCCAAAAGCATTACATGTAAGAGCAACCGAAGCTCCCTCCATCTCTAAAGCACTCGCTCTAAAAGTCTTTGCTATCCAATTCTTTTTATCACTATTACATATAAACTGATCACCTGTAACTATGATACCCTCTTTTAGCTCTATGTTTTTCTTGCTTGCCACTATTTTTGCAATCTCTATAAGTCTAGTATCTACTACTTCAAAAACTGATCCCTCAGGTACATATCCATAGGGGTGCCCAAAGGCTGAGAGGTCTAAATCGTGTTGAGCTAGTTTTGTAGCTACTACTAAATCCCCAATCTTCAAAGAGTCGCAAACTGCACCTGCTACACCACTAAATAGAAGTTTTTGAGAGCCAAATTTTTGTATCATGGCACTTGCAGTTATAGTTGAGTTCACTTTTCCTATCTTGCTATAGGCAATAACTATCTCAATATCTCTATAGCTCGTAATAAAATATCTATTGTTTGCATAACTAATAGTTTGATACTTCTTAAAAAACTTTAAAAGTGGCTCTATCTCTTCGGGCATAGCACCCATTATTCCTAATTTTAACATCTGCTTATATCTATAAGAGCCAATGTCTTCTCTAAACTAGCCATATCAGTAATGCAAAGTGTCTCTTTTTTGGTTGAGCGCTTGTTTAGTCCTCTTAAAACTGTTGAACCAAACTCTATGAATCTATCAGTTTTTTCCTCTACATGTAGAATCGATTGCTTATACTTCACTGGCTTCACAAGTTGATTTGAGAGAAGATTTAGTGCCTCTTTTTTTGTGCTGTATGGACGAGCAGTTACATTTGATACAACTGGCGCAAGAAAGCTATCCTTAAGATGAATAACTAGATACTCCTTTAAAGGTGCTATTGCACTATTAAGAAGTGGACAGTGAGAGGCAACTGACATATTAAGAAGCAGTGCTTTTTTTGCTCCTGCCTCTTTAAAAATAGGCTCCATTGATGCTAAATTATCTTTATTGCCAGCAATTACAATCTGTCCATCACAATTATAATTAGCCGTCCAAACTTCTCTTTTTTTCTCATCATCTATAATTTTCTCAACACTCTCATCACTTAGTCCTATAAGAACCATCATACCTGCATCAGCCTGCATACAAGCCTCTCTCATAAAAAGTCCTCTCTTGTAAACAAGCTCAACCGCATCAAGGTAGCTTATAGCACCAACTGCACTAAGAGCCGAAAACTCGCCCAATGAGTGCCCCAATGCCATCAGTGGAGTATCTTTATGGCTTTTAATAAAAAGAGTGTGAGCAATCAAGCTAACAAGCAAAATAGCTGGCTGAGTAAATTGTGTCTGCTCAAGCTCATCGTTCTGCTCAAATAGTAGCCGTGTAAAATCTAAATCTAATCTTTCACTTGCTCTATCTACCATCTCTCTTGCTACTATATCATTATCATAAAAATCTTTACCCATACCAGTTTTTTGGCTTCCTTGCCCTGAAAATAAGTATATGTTTTTGCTCATTTATTGCCTTTATTGTAGTTTAAAATTAACTTTATAATCATTTATTTTTTTTCTAAGAGTATTTCTGTTGAGCCCAAATTTTTCACTCATCATAAGCTGGGAGTTAAACTTTTTAAATCCACATCTAAGCATTGGCACATCAAACAGATAGAGCTGGTCTCTGTAGTCATTCTTACCACCGACTCTCTTTATTAAAAACTCCTGCATTACTCGCATAACATCCTCTTCATCAAATGAACTAATGAGATACCTTGTGTAGATATCTTTTTTAAGTGTATGAGCGCTACTAGAAGTCCTGATATTTAAATCTTTTAAAGATATCTCCTTAGAGTCATCAAAAATAGTTGATATCTCTTTAAAAAATTTCCTACAAAGTGGCTCTACATCCTCATCTCTTTGCGATAGTGGCGGAATTGTAATTGTTAGGGCAAAAAAATCGCTACTTACTTTTTGAGATAGTTTAATTTTAGATGTTGCAATAACCCTCACGCTCGTCTCTTCTATTGCCATTTTGAGCATATTATGATTTACAACTCTATCAAAATTTTTAATTACTATTGAGTTATTGGTTTTTATGAAAGATAGTATCTCTTTTGTACTGCTCCCATCAAAAACTTTTGCTTTAGGAAGTATAAACTTTGCTAAAGTCTCTTTTCCTGTTCCGCTTTCTCCTAGGACAAGAGCGTTGATATTCAAACTTTTAAGTAAATTTGCTGACTTAAGAGCCTCTTTAGAGGCTCTTGATTGAGCTATAAAACTAGTGTGTTCCACAACCGCCACTACCGCCACAACACTCATGCTCTTGCTCTTGCTCTTTTTTCTCTTCTGTAGTGTGACAACTGTCACCTGTTCCGCATCCACAGCCACCACTAGATCCAACAAATCCATTTAGTAGCTCATCTTCAGTAGCTTCACGAACTTCAACTATATTAATAGCAAAAAGAAGGTCTTTTCCAGCTAATGGGTGGTTAAAATCAACATCAACAGTCTCATTATTAAAGTTTTTTACAATCACTTGCACAGTACCGCCATCTTCACCCTGGCCATATAGAGTCATGCCTTCACTCATCTCCAATCCAGCAAACTGCTCTCTTGGAAGAGTTTCAATTTTTGCATCATCATACTCACCATATCCATCTTTTGCAGATACTACAATATCATCTGAATCACCTTGAGATAGTTTAACTATCTCACTCTCTAAGCCAGGTATAATTTGACCTTTTCCTGCGATAAATGTTAATGGAGCAGCTTCAAGATTGCTATCTATCACCTCACCACTAGCAATATCTTTCAATTCGTAACTAACAGAAACGACTTGATTCTCTTTTATTGCCATAAATCTTCTCCTTGTTTATTTGGGTTCAATTAGTATTTAAGCTACCTATATTCCTAGACGGTACATTACTAATCACAAGCTAAATTATATCATAATGAGAGTTTATTGAATCTTAGTTTAGAGATTTAGCCTCTTTTGAGTTAGGGTATCCTTGTTTAAGGGCATTAAAAAACTGAGCTGATTGCTCGTGATTGTTTAATTTACTAAAAGATACTCCTGTATGATAGAGAAGGGTTGGCATATAGTCGGCCTTGTCATAAAGGGAGATACTTTTTTTATAGTGCTCTATTGCTGTTTTAAATCGCTCTTGAAAATATGCTATCTCGCCCAAGTAAAAATTGCTACGAGCCGGTTTAAAATTCATCTTAACTAATTTAGTAAATCTTAGCTTTGCCTCATCAAAGGACTTTTTATCAAACAGTGCAACGCCCTCTTTAAGCAATATTGAGCCACTTTTACCTGATAGAGATGAGATTATTTTTGAGGTTTTATGTTTTTTCACTTGAGCCTCTAGCTTTGCAAAAGACTCTTTTGAGACATAATTGTTATTAATGGAGTCGATAAGTGAGCTCAGTTCACTAAGTACCAATTTTACTCTATCTTGGTTTTCATCTTGAATAGTTCTTGTTTCATTTATATAAATTTTTAAGTCTACTACCTCTTGTTGAAGTGATGCGATAGACTTATCTTTTTCTTTTATACTCTCTTGTGTGTCTCGTATTTGTTGGTTCATCCTAGAGAGTCTAGAGCCAAATCCCTCCACTACTGAACGAAGCCCCTCGTAGTCCTCATCCATCTTAGATAGTCTCATCTTTACACTACCAACACCTTCAGATAAATTCTCTACTTTTTCCCTATTTTTAAGGATATTTTTTTCACTCGGAGTTAAACCATAGGGCTTCTTACTATCTAAGTTGCCAGCACCAAAAGCAGAAGGCTCGTTGGCCAATAAAGAGCAAGTCAATATCAGCCAAATTAGAGTAAGTTTTTTCATCAAAAGCTATCTAGGGAAGTACTTTAAACTCTACTCTTCTGTTTTTTGCCCAAGCCTCTTTGTTGCTTTGCATTGAAGCTGGATTACTTTCGCCAAGACTTACTATCATAATCCGTCCCTCATCAACTCCAAGTGACACCAATGTATCTTTTACAGCCTTACCTCTTCTTAAGCCTAAGGCATAATTATATTCATCAGTGCCCCATTCATCAGTATTACCTTCGACTTTTACTGAAAAATCTCTTGAGTTTATGGTATTTAATAGTCTTGCATTTGCTCTAATTTTACTCTGCATATCTGGTTTTATATCGTACTTATCAAAATCAAAATACACATTATTTAAGTCAGACTCCAAAGCTTTTATCATATCTTTGATTGAGTGCTCTGTTCTATTTGCTGCATCTTTAGTTACATCAGTTGAAGTTCTATCAACACCATCCATTCCAGAAATATCATCTACTTTTTTATCTACTCTTACTTCAGTAGTTTGCTGAGCATCTTTACCTGTCATATCCACATCTGGATTCTTTTGAGTACAACCTGTAAGCACCAACATCGCCAAAGTCAAACTAGCTATCAATAATTTCATCTTAACCCCTTTTTATTATATTACTAACCTTACACACTTATTTCTCGAAAAGTCTTACTTTTCACAGAAACTTTTCACTTCGTGAAACCGCTATTCGCTAGTTTTCTTAGCTTTAGGGAGTGATAGGGGATTTATCCCCTCCACTATAGCGAGCTTTGCATGATACAGTGCATAAGGTCAGGTAATTTTGTGTAAGTTTACCATTTTTTTCTTAAATATTCCCTTTACCAGTCTATAGATTGAATTTTTCCAACTTTTAATGGAAAATGATAAGTCTTATTTGCATTTAAACGAACGATACCAAGTGCACTTTGATGGTCATAGTGCTTTATGAACATTATTGTATCGGCACTGCTTGAGAATCTTGGAAAAAGGTTTCTGCCTGTTGCGGTTAGTTGTCGAATATAATCAGTTTTTGTTGAAATTAGATACAGATTAAATGTTTTGGTACCAAATTCGCTTGATTCTTCACGACTTGAATATGCTATATAGTTACCAGATGCCGCAACTGAGTTATTGTTTCTTCCATGAAATACCATCTGCTCTACACTTCTGCTTCCAATATTTTTAGCAAAGATATTGGGGTTTCCTAGTCTATCCGAAACAAAAACTACCCTTCGCTCATCATCAATATATCTACCATTTACATCTATACCACTATACCAAGTAACTCTCTCTAACTCTTTTGTGTTTATATCGTATTGATATATATCTGCTTGATCATTTTTTGCCATAGTTACAAGAAGTTTTGTCTCATCTTTTGAAACATCAGAGCAGACCATCATGCCTTCACTTTCTAGCACTTTCTCTCTCTTGCCACTCCCTACATCAACCCTATAAAGAGTTGGTTTGATGTTGTTAAGTGAGGTGTAGTAGAAAGTGTTTTGTGCTTTGTTTGCCCATATTGGAAATATATTGAGTCCACCCTTTACAACCGTTTTTTGAAAACTAAGTGTATAGTCAGCTATGACAATCTCACTCTCTTTAGCACCTGTGTACTTTGCAAAGATAATAAACTGCTCCATCCAAGCTATACTAGGTGCTCCTATCTTGTCGTTTAATTCAACTGCTATTTTATGAGCCAAAAATGGATAACGATTCTGCTTCGAAATTTTATATATCTTTTCACTATCAACTTGTCCACTCCTTGCATTGACTAGCTTTACTTGCGCTATTACTGTACCGTCACTTTTAAAATTGATGCGAAACCTAAGAATCAGATCTAGATTTAACTCACTTAAAAAATTCTCTTCAAGATTTCCCTCATAGGAGCTTGTCATATACTCATCAACTACATCAAAATGACTACTTACTCTTAAATCAGCAACTAAAATTTTAAAGAATTTCTCCCTAAAAACTCTATCAGTATCTACTTGACTTGCATCTTGTATCGCTATTTTAGGTAATCTATCTACTTTTTTCATTATCTCAATAGTTGCATCATATGAAAATAAAGAGCTAACCAAGAGTACCAATAAAACTATCTTTTTAACCATATCTAATCCTTTGCTTGTATATCTCCAATAGTTGTTTTAAAATAGAAGATCTCTTTTGTTTTGGCTGGTGGAAATTTTTCAAACTTCATATTCTCTAAAAAATTTCTCAATCTAGCATTAAAAGCGTTATTATACGATAATCTTTCTATTTTATAGCTAAAATTTCCAGCTCTATCTACGCCTATCACTACAACTGCTTTAGTTCCTGGCGATTTGCCTATAGTTTGCTCCCATTTAGAATACAATATATCTTGTATTTCACCAATAAACTCATCGTGAACACCATCATTTTGAGTAACAACAAAGTTTTCTTGCTGTTTTAACTCCAACTCATCAACAGCCCTCTTTGCTTTTTGCTCCTCAATTGTCTCTTTGGATTTTTTGGGAGTAGGCTGTTTTCTTGACTTCTCTTGTCTCTCTTCTGGCAACTTATCTAAATCTATCTTACCAAAAAGTTTTTTAAAATCTGGCTTAGGTTCAGACTTTTCTACTTTCACTATTTTTTCTCTAGGAGATGGCTCTGATTTCTTTATGGTTGTACTCTTTTTTACTGTTTTTTCTTTTTTCTCTTCTCTCTTCACTAAAGTAACAACCAATGGAGTCTTTTTACTTGCAGTGTATTTTATGGCTTTTGTGTTGTGAGACTGTAGCATATAACTACCAACTGCTACTATCAAAAAGTAGATAATAAATGATAGTGTCCATCCCGCCATAGAAGATGTTAAAGAGCTAGGCACTTGCTATCCGCTTGTTTCTAGTGAAACTTTTGTAAACCCCGCCTCTTTTACACCCTTTAGTACAAACATAACATCTTTATACTGCAGTAGTTCATCTGCTCTTATATAGACAATAGTTTTATCTAGTGAGTACTTTTGGCTCATCATTATAAAGTTATCTGGAAACTCGCTAAGTGTAAATTTATCTTTTTTGATATGCACATTTCCATCTTTTGTAATTCGTATAACAATATCATCTGTTTTTTTTTCAATCACATGTGACTTTGTTCCATCTGGAAGATTTATCTTCTCTTCGTACATCACAGCTGGAGTTGTAACCATCAATATTGCCAATAAGACTAGCATAACATCCACTATTGGAGTTACATTTAAATCGGGGCTCTCTTCCCAATCATACATTTCTACTCTCTTTTTCAGTTATTGAGAGTAGCAATTCAGCTTCTCTGTGAACATAAGAGACAACTTCATAAGCTTTTCTTTTTATAAAAAGATGAGCACTATATGCGGGAATAGCTACAAATATACCGGCACCAGTTACAATCAAGGCTTCACTTATTGCAGGTGCTATTACACTAAGTGATGAGCCACCCTCCCCTTGTCCTAACCCACTAAATGTCTCAAGTATAGACACAACAGTACCAAAAAGACCTATAAAAGGAGAGGTTGATGCTATAACTGACAACATCCATAATCCCTCTGTGGCATTTTTCTCAGCTACACTTTTACATACATTTAAAAGCTTTTCATTAGTGCCATGAATACTAGAGCATTTTTTTAGTATAGAGTTGCTTCTGACAACTTTCGAACCCATAAGCATCGCCTCAAGAGAGTTTTTTTCGCGCTTTAGCCAAGATGAAAGATAAAAATATCTACTAAACAGTATCCCAAAAGTGATGATGATGTACAACGAAAGCCAAACTAAAACAATATAAGTTACAAAACTACTTCTACTCAAATAGTTTAAGAGTATATCTAAACCTTCCATCTAATTCTATCTACCTAATCTTGCCATAGAGTCTATCTTAGCAGCTGCCGATGTAACTGTGGCATCATCGTCACTTATACTCTCTATGAGTTTTTTAGCGCTCTGTAAAGATGACGCGATACTACTTTCACTATCGCCTCCAATCGCAACAGCACCATCAGCCAACACAGTCACAGAACTCTCGTCTACTTTTGCATGTCCCCAGTTAATCGCAACAATATCATGCTTTCCATTAACAAGCTCAATATCAATTGTTCCGCCTTGCAATAAAGAGACTAAAGAGGCATGACCTGGATAGACTCCAAATTCACCCTCACTACCAGGAAGAGTTACACTCTTAATATCTTCAGCAAATATCTCTCCATCTGGAGTTACAATTTCAAATCTTAATGTTTCCATTTAATTTCTCCTTTTTTAGGAGCTAAGCTCCTAAAAAATTCCTCTCACTAAAGC
>CAZXOZ010000050.1:0-10534 GCA_964642805.1 uncultured Sulfurospirillum sp.
ATACCCTACAATAGTTGGAATAAAGAACATCTTTTTATGAGTGGGGTGGTGCTAGAACTCATCATTGTGCCAACGGCATTTATAAAAAACTATCACTTAACAATTTGCTTGAGGGTATTCGCTTATGATGTGAATCCAAGATAGAAAAATAGCTCATGGCTTCAAATATTCGTCCATATACTTTTTTCTATTGTCTATCTCTTTTGTGCTATTTTTTTCAGACTTATCGCTGACCTTTAAATCCTCATAGTAAAGCATATCTATAGTAAATATGACTAATATAATCAAAAGTATTGGAACCAATATGACCATCCTACCTACCTATCTTTTTAGCTGATTTACCGTTCTTAACATCTCATCACTTGTTGTTATTGACTTTGAGTTTGCTTCATAGGCTCTCTGACCTGTTATAAGGTCTGTCATCTCTTCAACTAGCTGAACATTACTCATCTCAACAAACCGTTGCCTAGTTTGCCCTAAACCATCAAGTCCAGGGGTTCCTGTTATGACATCACCTGATGCTGAAGTATTCAGGAAGTTATTGTCACCCAAAGAGTGAAGGCCAGCTGGATTGATAAAGTTGGCCAACTCAATCTGCCCTATCTCAGTCATCTGCGTCTGCCCAGCCTGAAGAACCGATATAGTTCCATCTGTCCCAATAGATATCTGTGTTGCATCTTCTGGAACATTAATTTCAGGAATCATTCTATAGCCGTCTGAGTTTACAATACTTCCTTCACTGTCTAGTTTAAATGAGCCATTTCTTGTGTATGCTGTTGTTCCATCTGGAAGCTGAATCTGAAAAAAGCCTTTTCCAGTTATCGCCATATCCAAATCATTGCCAGTCTGCTTAAAGTTACCTTGTGTAAACTGTTTAGCGATAGCTGTTGGACGAACACCAAGACCCACTTCAATACCAGTAGGAGATACGGTTGTAGCACTCGTTGAAGTTCCAGCATACTCCATAGTCTGATACATCAGGTCAGCAAACTCTGCTCTTTGTTTCTTGTAACCAATAGTGTTTACATTTGAGATGTTATTAGAAGTTACATCTATCTGTGTCTGTTGAGCAATCATTCCTGTTGCTGCTGTATATAGTGAGCGTATCATTTTACTATCCCCTTTTTAGCGAACAAGTCCGAGTCAAATTCCTCGCGACTGAAGCACGAAGTATAAACTTCTGTATATTTCATTTTATCATCCTTATGCTCTTGTTTGTGCTAGTTTACTTATAGCATCATTATTTAAGTCATTCATGTGAGAGGTCATTACTTTTTGGTACATCTCAACCATTCTATGAGCCTCAATTAGTCCTACCATCTCTTTTACTGGATTGATATTGCTACTCTCTAAGAAACCCTGCGCAATAACATCTGCATTTTGCAAATCTATAATCTGCTCTATATCTTCAAACCTAAAAAGACTACTCCCCTCTTTAGTAAGTGATTTTATATCACTGCTTTGTGCTATGAAAAGCCTTCCTTGTGAAATCTCCCCTTCCGCAAGCCCATCTCCAAAATTAGCAGAGTAGATATTGCCTGTTTTTCCTACGGTAAAAGTGCTGTTTGGCTCTACTTGTATGTATTGCCTGTTTTGAAAAAATGTTGATGGAAGAACTGGAAAACCTTCTTTTGTAGTGAGAGTACCTTTATCATCTAAAACAAATGAGCCATTTTGAGTAAGTCTTATCCCCTCAGGAGCCTCAACCATAAAAAAAACATCATCTCTTTTAAGTGCAAAATCTAGTTGATTTCCTGTAGCTTTAAATCCACCTTGCCTAAACTCAATAAACTGCTCACTTACTTGAGGAGTTCTATCAATCGAAGCATTAAGAAACTTTGCCGCCTCTTTTGTGTGATTTCTTACAGGCATCTCCTCTTGAAATTCTTGAAAAATTCTTTTAAAATCCCCAATAACTACATCATCTCGCTTAAATGCAGTTGTATTTACATTGGCTAGGTTGTTCGATATAACATCAAGCCTGTTAAACTGCGCTATCATGGCTCCTGTGGTTGTGTAGTATCCGTTTTGCATTTTTTAGTCCGTATAGTTTGTTATATGAACAAAGCAACTAGTGTTCCAACTAGACTAGTCTTTTGCAATTGAGCCCTCTGAAAACTTGATAGTTAATCAGAGGGTTCAATTATATTATATTAATCTGACCTTATGCACTTTTTTATCGAAAAATACTACTTTTCATAGGAACTTTTCGCTTTAATAAAACTGTTATTTGCTAGTTTTCGTAGCTTTAAGGGGTTGTAGGGGATTAATCTCCTACCACTATATTAAACTTTACTGATGTAGTGCGTAAGGTCAGTGATTGAATTATTTGTAGTAATTGTATCTAATTTTTTCTTAAATGGGTAAAGCAGTCGCTTTATTTTATAAGTTACAATCTTTGAGTTTTTACTGCAAGGAATTAAAAGCTTTAGATATATTGATTTACTACCTAAAATAGTCGCTATTATGCCTTTTCTTCCTGCTCAGATAATGGTATCTATCTCAAAGTCTTCTAGTCTTGTTTTGTAATCAACAACACTTAATCTCTTATGTTATAGATACTCTGTCTTTGATACGACTCTTACGCCTAGAGGCATACTTGATGCGTCTTTTGCCCTTATGTCTTAGTTGCATAATTTGGGTTAATAAAAATTTAAAATAATTTGGGTATAATATACACCTTTTTCACATACATCTAGGAGCAATTTAACAATGTTAACAAAAGAGCTTTATTTAAATTTAGAAGAGCTATTTAAAAAGTATGAAAAAAATAGCGTAACCTACGAGATGGTTATGGCACTTTTTACAAAACAACCAACAGCCTCAAATATTAAAAAGATGATATCTCTAATTAAAAAGTATAAAATTATACTCATCACTTCAGCCGAACTAGCAAAACAAAGAAACCTAGAAGAGGCTCAAAAAAGAGCACAAGAGGCTCAAAAACTTCAAGATGAAGCATTAGAGAAAGAGTTTGATTTAGCAAATGAAAAAGAGCTTTTGGAGTGGTCAAGAAGCGATAGTCCTGTTAGGATGTATCTAAGAGAGATGGGGTTAATATCACTTTTAACGAAAGAGGAAGAGATAGATATTAGCAAAAAAATAGAGTTTGGTGAAGATATAATAATCGACGCTTTTTGTTCTGTTCCGTACCTTATAAACTTTATCATTGACTACAAGGAGGCTCTTATAAATAGAGAACGACGCGTAAAAGAGCTGTTTAAGAGTTTTGAAGATGATGAAAAGAGTGAAGAAGAGAGTGACGAAAGTGAGAAAAAAGTTACTAAAAAAGATACAAAAAGAACTGAAAAAGTGGTAACGAGCTTCAAGGCACTAGAGAAAGCAAAAAAAGATTGGTTAAAAACTATCGCAAAGGTTCCACAAACCATGGATGATGATGCGAAGGTAATCTATGACATAACTGTAGCATTTAAGAAAAAAATTCTTAAAGAGAAGCTTTTAGACCTTGGTCCAACAAGCAAGCTGATTAATGAGCTTGTAAAGTCTATGGAAACCTCTTTAAAGAGTGATGACGAGTTTGATAAAGAGCTAAAGAGACTCGAATATAGACTACCTCTTTTCAATGATACCCTAAGAGAGAATCACGATAAACTTCTTGATAGAATTACAGACTTAAACAAAGAGGATATTATAGCTCTAGTACCTGAAGCGACTATGGTCTCCTCCTATGTTGAGATAAAAAAACTGTTTCAAACAAAAGAGGCGAGTGAGCAGAGTTTTGATCTTCATCCAGAGGTATTAAAAGAGATTATTGAGCAGATTAAGCGAGGCAAAAAGATAGCAGATGAAGCAAAAACCCGTATGGCAAAATCAAATCTTCGTCTTGTTGTATCAATCGCTAAACGGTACACTAATAGAGGCTTACCTTTTCTTGACCTTATTCAAGAGGGCAATATAGGTCTTATGAAGGCTGTAGATAAGTTTGAATATAAAAAAGGATACAAATTTTCTACTTATGCCACATGGTGGATTCGTCAAGCTATAAGCCGTGCTATTGCAGACCAAGCAAGAACTATTCGTATCCCAATTCATATGATAGAGACTATAAATAGAATCAATAAGATAATAAGAAAACATCTTCAAGAGGAGGGAAAAGAGCCTGATATCGATATGATTGCCGAAGAAGTAGGGCTAAGTATTGATAAGGTTAAAAATGTTATAAAAATCACAAAAGAGCCAATTAGCCTTGAAACTCCTATAGGAAATGAAGATGATGGAAAATTTGGTGACTTTGTTGAAGATAAAAGCTCTGTTTCACCTATGGATTTTATGCTTAAAAATGACCTTAAGAATCAAATAGATGATGTCCTAGACCAACTAAATGTGAGAGAGAAAGCGGTAATTCGCATGAGATTTGGTCTTATGCATGATGAGAGTGATAGAACACTTGAAGAGATAGGAAAAGAGCTAAATGTCACAAGAGAGAGAGTGCGTCAAATAGAGAGTTCTGCTATCAAAAAACTAAAACACCCTAAAGTTGGAAGAAAGCTCAAAAACTATATAGAGAGCTAGATATAAAAATAGATGAAAGCTTTGTTAAGGGGAATTTTTAAGGAATTTTACAAAAGATAGACTCTTTGCAAAGCAAAAGCTTTAGTGAGGGGAATTTTTAAGGAATTTACTTCCTTAAAAAGGAGAAGTTAAATGAACACATGCGAAGCATGGGTAGAGAATGACTACAACCCTTTTATACTCTTCAATGAGAATGGCAGAGTTAAATCACTCAATAAAGAGGCTCAATACCTTTTAGCAGAGATTGAAAATAGAGAAATTTTAGATCTTGCTAAAGTGTATGCAAGCCACTCTTATGGCTTTAAAACAACAATCATCAACCTCTCTTTTGGCTCATACAGATTTTATGCTATCACTGTTGGGTATCTAGATGAAAATGAGATAGGAATAAAACTCTACAAAACAGAGGCTAAAAAATTTACAAATATAGAAAATCAAGGAGATAGTGTTAGTCTTTATGTCTTACTAGATCTCTGTATTAGTGCATCTAGCACTAGAAGCAAAGCAAAATTTACAAAAGATTTTGACCCCACTTTTCCAGATATAAAACTACAGATAAGTAATTTTACAAAACTCCTAGACAAGATATATCAATCTCACTCAATGGCAACTTTTATAAAAACGAAGCTCTCTTTAGTTACAGGGGAACATATAAGGCAAAATGCTAAAAAATACCCTATTTTCTCTATAAGCATTGCTTCTGATTATAGAAACAGTGATTATGAAAAAGATATAGATTTTATAGCTCAAAAAAGCAATGCTACGATTAGATTTAAAGAGAATTCGACTGTGATTAACTCTGCTTTAATCTGTGATAAAG
Organism: uncultured Sulfurospirillum sp.; assembly: GCA_964642805.1. GTDB lineage: Bacteria > Campylobacterota > Campylobacteria > Campylobacterales > Sulfurospirillaceae > Sulfurospirillum_A. The sequence continues at coordinate 5,354 of CAZXOZ010000050.1, forward strand.
AGAGCTAGAACTACGCTAGCTAATGGCACAACTCCAACACCAATCAAAAAAGGAATTGCTGAGAAAAATTCATTTCTTATGAGAAAAAGCATTGCAACACAAAGAAGAGCGTAAGCAATAAGCCTGATAGGACTAAATAAACCTCTTCCACTTCTAAAGAGATTTGTAAAAGTCTGTTTTAATCCTCCGCTCTTTTTTCTTTGCTCTTTGTAGAGCTTTGCAAACTCCTCCTTGCTAAGCTCTGCCTCTTTTATCTCTTTATCGCTCTCGTAAAGTCCATATTTGTCATCTATGGTATCTAGCAACTCTCTGTCATCTCCTATCTCACCACTCTCTAAACGCTTAAAAATCATACCTCTATATGATAAAAAAGAGGCAAGAACAACTATCATAGAGCATATAAAAGCAACTTGTGTATTTATAAGCCACAAACCACCCATAAAAGTAGACAGAAGCACTAAAAATAGATAAGCTCCAATATATACGAGTGAGATTCTACTCTTCATCACCATCTTGTTTTTCATATTTTTTATAGCGAACATCATCTTTAAACTCATCATAAGATGCTACTTGTTTTTTATAAGCTTTATATATATTCAAAATTGCAGCACTTACGCCCCAAAAAACACCGAGCCAAAGCAACCAATCATACCCTATAAATTTTTTCATAAGTATGCCAAGTCCTATGCCCATAAGTATTGCTACAACTATAGAGACCCCTAAAGAGAGCGAATCAACTCCCTCTACAAGTTTACCATGCTTTGGCTTCTCTTCATTACTCATGCGATATCCCTCATGACTCTTTGAGCAGCACTTAAGCAATGCTCAACCATCTCATCAGTTATAGCAGTAGATATAAATCCTGTCTCAAACTGACTACAAGCGAAATAGAACCCCTCTTTTAGCATACCTTGATGAAACTTTGCAAACATCTCTGTATCGCTTTTTAATGCGTCATCAAAATTTTTAACTTCATTCACATTAAAGAAAAAGCCAAACATACTTCCTCTAACATCTATCTGAAGCGGTATACCACTATCGTCAGCTGCTTTTTTAAATCCCTCAACTAGACGGTTTGCTTTTGTTTCAAAATCGCTATAAAGATTTTCGCTCTCTAAAATTTTCTCCAAAGAGGCGAGACCAGCATGCATGGCAACTGGATTTCCGCTTAAAGTTCCTGCTTGATACACAGGTCCATCAGGACTAAGCATGTCCATAATTTTTAATCTTCCACCAAAAGCACCAACAGGCATACCACCACCTATAACCTTGCCAAAAGTTACCATATCAGGCACAACAGTTGTTAAGCCTTGAGCACCCTTAAGTGAAGCTCTAAAGCCACTCATAACCTCATCAAATATCAAAATCGTTCCATGTGTATCACAAATAGAGTGCAACTCTTGAAGAAACTCCTCATCAGCAGGAACAAGTCCCATGTTTCCAGCTATCGGTTCGATAATAACACACGCTATATCCTCAGAGCTCTCAAAACATCTCTTTACACTCTCTATATCATTGTACTTCGCTAAGAGTGTATGTTTTGTAAAATCAGCAGGAACTCCGGGACTACTTGGAGTTCCAAAAGTAGCAGCACCACTTCCGGCTTGAACAAGCAAAGAGTCGCTATGCCCGTGATAACAACCCTCAAATTTCACTATATCATCTCTACATGTAAAGCCACGAGCAAGTCTTATCGCACTCATTACAGCCTCTGTTCCGCTACTTACAAAACGGATTTTATCAATACTCTCAAACATATCACAAATCTTGCTCGCTAGCTTAGTCTCAACCTCAGTAGGAGCTCCGTAACTCAGCCCTTTTGATACCGCATCTACAACAGCAGACTCTATCGTTTTATCACAATGACCAAATATAAGTGGGCCCCAGCTCTGAACAAAATCAACAAAACGATTGCCATCTACATCAACCAAATATGCTCCATCGCCCTTTTGTATGAACAGTGGAGTTTCGCCAACGCTCTTAAACGCTCTTACAGGAGAGTCAACTCCACCAGGAATTACTTTTTTAGCTAACTCATAAGCTTTTTTACTGTTTTTTATATTCATTATCTACCTCACTTGTTACAAAATAATAGAGTGCCTCTATCTCACTATCTGTCAAAAAATACTTTGGCATCACCGAATCTGAGCCTCTAAGTCCCCTAAAAAACTCCTCTAAAGTTAGAGAGTTTATGGCGGGAGCAACCAGCTCTCTCTTCTCGCCTCTGTGCTTATATCTCGCTATAACTGACCTCTCCCCTCGTGGACCATGACAGGATATGCAGCCTATGCCTCTAGGATTTGAGTATAGTTTTTTTGCATACTCCATTTTAGTTATAAAGTCTTCAGCATTAAGAGATCCAATTAAGAGTAATACTAAAATAACAATCTTCATTTATCCTCTCTTCAATCGAAAAAAGCTATAATACCCAAAATTAGATTTAAGGACACTAAAATATGACAATTTTAGATGGCAAAGCACTATCCAATAAAGTAAAAAAAGAGATTAAACAAGAGACTCAAGAGCTAAAGAAAAAAGGGATTATACCTGGTCTTGCAGTCATCTTAGTGGGAGATGACCCCGCTAGTCAAATATATGTTGCATCAAAAGAGAAATCTTGCATAGAAGCAGGGATATTTTCTGAAAAAATTACTATGAATAAAGACACAACACAAGAGAGACTTCTTGATAAAATCCATAGACTAAATGACGATAACAACATTCACGGCATACTAGTGCAACTTCCACTACCAAAACATATAGATACCTCAAAAATACTTGAAACAATTGACCCTAAAAAAGATGTTGACGGCTTCCATCCATACAGTGTTGGCAAGCTAGCCACCAACAATCAAAACTTAGCTCCATGTACACCACTTGGTATTATGAGACTACTTCAAGAGTATCAAATTGACCCAATAGGAAAAGATGTATGCGTAGTTGGAGCTAGCAATATCGTTGGTCGCCCTATGTCAAACCTACTTATCAATAAAGAGGCAACAGTAACTCTGTGTCACATAAAAACGAAAAACTTAAAAGCTCACACATGTAGAGCTGATTTGCTTATAGTTGCAACAGGAGTTCCTGGTCTAATTAGTCCTGATATGGTTAAAGAGGGGGCTATTGTTATAGATGTGGGTATCAATAGACTTAAAGATGGAAAACTCACTGGCGATGTTGATTTTCAAAGTGTTGCTCCAAAATGCTCATATATCACACCTGTTCCTGGAGGGGTAGGTCCCATGACAATCGCCATGCTTTTAAAAAATACGCTAAGTGCAGCAAAGATGGGTGCTTAGTGATGAAAAACTTTTTTAAAAAACTTCTTAAGTGGTCAAACTCTTGGACTGGAACTATTGTTATCGTCCTTTTAATCATCTTTTTTGTAGCTCAAGCTTTTGTAATTCCTAGTGGTAGTATGAAAAAAACTCTTCTTATAGGAGATCATCTCTTTGTTAAAAAGTTCTCTTATGGCATACCAACGCCCCATCTTCCTTGGCTTGAAGTTCAAGTTTTTCCTCACCTCTCTGGGGATGGGCATTTTATGCAAGGGGATAGACCAAAAAGAGGAGATATAGTTGTTTTTAGATACCCTTTAAATCATAAAATTCACTATGTTAAAAGGATGGTTGCAGTTGGGGGAGATGAGGTGCTATATCAAGACAAATACCTCTATATCAGTTTTCATGAGGGCGAAGAGTGGATGAGAGAAAACTACCCTAAAGAGAAGCTGCGAGTGATATCTGGAAAAACTTGGGTGCTAAATCCATTCAAAGAGAAGTATCCTGGTATCCAGTATGATGACAATATAAACACTTTTACTCAAATGATGATGTTTAGCTCTATGAACCAAGTCTCTATGAAACCTATGACAATCAATACTCTTCCAAATATCTACAATACTGAACATAATGTTTTTTATAAAAAAGTTCCTGAAGATGAATTTTTCATGATTGGCGACAATCGTGACCACTCAAATGATAGTAGATTTTGGGGAACTGTCCCATATAGCCTCATAGTCGGTAAGCCCTGGTTCATCTACTTTAGCTGGGATGATGACTATAAGATTAGATGGAATAGAGTTGGTCGAATGATAAACACCATACAGTATGATGAAGCATTTCTAGATGGAAAATAGTGAAATAATCAAGATAGTTGCTACGGTTTTGGCTCTAGCTGTAGCTATCATAGGTCATGAGATTATGCACGGTCTTATGGCATATAGATATGGCGACAATACAGCAAAAGATGCAGGTAGACTTAGCATAAATCCTCTTGTTCATATAGACCCTGTTGGAACCATATTAGTTCCTACAGTTCTTTTTTTTACAGGTGCTCCTTTTTTGTTTGGATGGGCGAAGCCAGTACCAATATATACAGCCGAAGTTATCAGAAATGCAGGATACAAAGGTGCTATCAATGTCTCACTTGCAGGTATATACTACAACTTTGGACTTGCTATATTTGCTTCGGTGCTACTAAGATACATGGACTTAGGCTCGATAGGCTCTTTGTTTGAGCTTTTCATAGTTTGGTTCATATTTCAATCATTGGTTTACAATGTAGTCTTAGGATTTTTCAATCTTCTACCAATCCCACCACTTGATGGCTCGCATGCAGTATCATACTTCGCAGCGTGGAACAGATGGGATGGTGTTGTAGCCTTTTATAACTCCATAGAGAGATATGGCATGGTTATCTTGATTGTTATCATTGCAACTCCACTATCTAACTACTTCTTTGCTCCTATTAAAGCGATTATTGGGTTTTTAGGGCCGTAAGTCTTTACACACGAGTGCTATTAAGCTAAAATTTTCTAAACAAAGGTTTAAAGTGGCAAGTACGGCATAATAAGAGCAAGATTTTTATGAGGAGTGCTAGATGAGTATGACTTTAGCAATGGCACAAGAGGAAAATATACAAAGCAATACAATAGCGGTATAAATATTATAAAACTAGACAGTGATGTAAGAAAAGTGTTCCCAGATGCAAAATCTGTAAACAATGCTCTAAGAACACTTATGAGTATCATTCCTCAAAAACAAAACAACCCTGCCAATAATTATTCACGCACCCATATTTTTCATTAAACCAAATCAGTATCCATACAGTTTGATATGCTCCATGACAGTACAGCTTTAGAGTACCAATCTATAATAGCAGCAAGATAAACCATACCAC
>CAZXOZ010000051.1:0-10501 GCA_964642805.1 uncultured Sulfurospirillum sp.
TGTTTCAAGGCGAACACACTTTTAAAAAGCTACCATTTAAAGATATATATCTTCACGCACTTGTAAAAGATGAGAGTGGTCAAAAGATGAGTAAATCAAAAGGCAATGTCATAGACCCTCTTGATACTATAACAGAGTATAGTGCTGATACCCTACGCTTTACACTCGCTGTTCTCGCTGTTCAAGGACGAGATATAAAGCTAAGTAACGAGAAGCTAGAACAGACAAGAAACTTTACAAACAAGCTCTATAATGCTTCAAAATATCTTCTTATGAATGCTGACTCATTTGATGACCTGAGTAATATAGAGATAAAAACAGATCTTGGAAGATATATGAAATCTCGTCTAAAAGCAGCAACTAATGAGACTAGAGACTATATGGACTCCTATAGATTCAACGATGCAGCAACTGTGCTTTATCGTTTTTTATGGGGAGAGTTTTGTGACTGGGGAATTGAGCTTAGCAAGGCTGAAAAGTCTAGTGTGGTAGAGCTTGGAGCTATTTTTAAGGAGGCTATGAAGCTACTTCACCCATTTATGCCCTTTATATCAGAGTTTTTATATCAGAGTTTAAGTGGTTCTAAGCTTGAAGATTCCGAGTCTATTATGATTAAGACTTATCCCAAAGAGGCTAAAAGAGATGAGAAGATTGAGAGAGTTTTTGAGCTTATCATTGAGTCTATCGTAAGTATTCGCCGTGCTAAAGCTACCATAGAAATGCCTGGAAAAATCGACAAACTCTCCATAAAACTCAACAAAAATATAGACCTAAGCAAAGCTATACCATTTTTAAAACTACTTGGCAAAAGCGGTGAAGTCAGCTTCATAACACAAAAACTTGAGAATGCAGTAAGAGATGTAAGTGATAATCTTGAAGTTTTTATACCTCTAAGTGGAGTCGATTTAACTCCGATTATAGACAGACTAACTGCTCAAAAACTAAAGCTAGAAAAGGAGATTGAAAAGCTAGAAAGCATGCTAAATAACGAAAGATTTATTGCAAATGCACCAAAAGAAGTAGTTCAATCAAACCAGCAAGCACTTAGTAATGCCAAAGAGAAGCTATCCAAAATTAGCGAGGAGCTAAAAATCCTTTTGATGTAGAAGTTACTAAACATTTTCTTAACAAATTTTGCATATACTAAGAGTAGATATTTTAAAGGAGACAACATGATAGTTGAAATAGTATTTGCAGCTGGATGCTTTTGGGGAGTTGAGAAGCATTTTGAAAACATGGATGGTGTTATAGATGTAGTGTCTGGATATACTGGAGGAAGCTATGAAAATCCTACTTATAAAGATGTTCTAAAGTATAGAAAAATAAAAACTAATTCTGGTCTCATAAATCACACAGAAGCAGTTCAGGTCATATATGACAACTCAAAAATCTCTGCTAAAACGCTCATAAAATCTTTTTGGGAGATTCACGACCCAACACAGCTAAATAGACAGGGTAATGATATCGGTAACAACTATAGAAGTGCAATCTTTTGGACCAATAAGAAACAGTATGCAGTTGCAAATGAGACTAAAGTGCAATACCAATCACTATTAAACAAAAAGGGTTATGGCGAGATTGTTACACAGATTAAGCCACTCAAAAAATTTTGGTATGCTGAAAACTACCATCAAGACTATCTAAAAAAGAATATTAATGGCTATTGTCCAAACCATAGTACAGGAGTCAAATTTATAAAAGATGATGATAAAAAAGAGGCTCTTACACCACTAGAAGGAAAAGAAATTATCGTAGTTGATTCTAAATTTTATTGTCCATATTGTGAAAAATTTAAGAGGGAAGTTAGCTCACTATACAAAGGGTCTGTTCCTCTTAGAAGTGCACTAGCATCCCAGCTTTCAAAATTTAAAATCAAAACAAAGCTATTTGCAACACCTACAATTTTATTTATTGAAGATGGGAGAGAGGTTGTATCTCATATAGGGTCTATGGATAGTGCTACTTTTTATAAGACACTGGGCTATTTTAAACTTGGAAAAAATACAGAAGCTTACAATGTTGCTTTCAATCAAGGTACTGACAATCGATACTGCAAAGAGTATGAGATATTTAAAAATACTCCCGATGGAGTTTTTGTAGATAAACTCTCTGGCGATATACTATTTGATACAAAAGATCGATTTAACTCTAAAACAGGATGGCTAAGCTTCTACAAAGCAGTTGATGACTCGACTGTGGAACTAGATGACTACAGTTACGGCATGAAAAGAGTTGAAGTAAGAGCAAAAACAAGTGGCATACACCTAGGTCATGTCTTTCCCTATAAAAATGGTAAAAAAAGATTTTGTATAAATGCAACTGTTCTTGACTTCATTCCAAGGGCCAAAATATAACAAAACCCTTTGCATATGGGTGTCAGGGTTTTTAGAGGTGCCCATATATCATCTCTTTGGTCTAAATGGTTTCATCACCTTTTCATTACACTCTAGATATGGGCCATCAATCAAGTCTATACAATATGGAACAGCAGGAAAAACTGCGTCCAAGCACTCTCTTATCGATTTTGGTTTTCCAGGAAGATTGATAATTAAACATCTGCCTCGTATACCAGCAGTTTGACGAGAGAGTATTGCGGTTGGCACATATTTTAGACTTACTTGACGCATAAGCTCACCAAATCCAGGCATCATCTTGTCGCATACTGCCTCAGTCGCCTCTGGGGTTAAGTCCTTTGGGTCTGGTCCAGTTCCGCCAGTAGTTACTATCAAACAACACTTATGTGTATCAGCCATATCTTTTAGAGCCTCCTCAATAAGCTCTCTAGCATCAGGGATAACTTCATAAACTGGCTCCCAATCACTTGTTAGATACTCATTTAGAGTGTTTATAATCGCTTTTCCAGAGATATCTTCATAAATCCCTGCACTAGCTCTATCTGAAAGTGTTAAAACTCCTATTTTTATCATAATGTCTCCTTTTTAAGTGTTTTGTCTCCATCATGCTTTGCAAAATTACGAACATTTTCAAGGAGTACAACTTTTGGCTTATGATACTTTACAATCCGTGCAATATCAAAAAACAGAGTACCCCTAGCGTCCTCGAAACCTTTTTGTTTTCCCGATATAGAAAAAGCCTGACAAGGAAAACCTCCACACAGTAAGTCATGCTCTAGTATACTGCTTTCGTTGATTTTTGTTATATCGCCTTCTGGCATTAAACCATAATTTTCAAGATAAGTTTGTGATACCTCTTTATCCCACTCAGAAGCAAAAACACACTCTGCACCAAAGTAATTCATCGCCTGATGGAAGCCATCTATTCCAGCAAATAAATCTATATATCTCATAGAGTTTAGTGTAACCATCTTGCAATATCATCGTCAAAATGCCAAACTTGCTGATAAGTTAAAACCGCTCTCTTGTCCACTTGATTAAATCCTGCTGATTTATTGGATTTTTTTAGAGATATATTTTCAATATATAAAATATCATCAACAACAATCTCAATTCTAACTTGGATATCAGTTTTTTTAAATTTTATAGTTTCATTATATTTCTCTTTAGAAACGCCGAGAGATACTGCTTTTTCCAAGTTTATTCTAACAGGAATTTGAATTGCTGTTAGATTTTGGACTTTTGCTGTCATTGAGCCAATTTCTTGCTTATTCATTAGAATATCTCATCAACTATCTCTTTTACCTGCTCCCTACTGATACCCTCATCCTCAAAAAGTTTTTTTGAAATTCTATCTAACGGAGTACCCATACCGAGTAAAAACTTCTCTACCTCATCTCTCGCTTCATTTAAAATAGTAGATATATCTTCAGGATGAGGAACTAGCCCTTTTCCCATGCCGTAAAATTCACTCATACTCTTTGCTATCTCTCTTGCTCGAATAAGATCATCTGTAGAGTTTGAAAATATCTCATTATATCTTATTTTTGCAATGGCAATACCTGCAAGATAGACTTTTATCTTTGAGAACATCTGTGTTTTTGACTCTATCTCTAAATCTAAATCTTTTAGCCTATCGTTGATTATGGTTATCTTGTCAAAATCTATCTCAAACCAGTATGCGCAAAGAGCTTTTGCAGCCTGATATGATGCTTGTATCCTCTTTTCATCATCTGAAAAATTTAATACTTTTTTCTTTCCTAAAAGCACCTTTTGGCGAACTGCTACAAAGTCCTCTTCATCTACAATCTCTGCATCTCTTCTTAGAGCATTAATAGCCGCTTCATTGACTAAAGTAGCAAGTGCTGCACCACTAAATCCTACACTCATTTTTGCTATGTTTTGCACATCCCCTCTAAAAGGCTTACCCGCAAGATAGACTCTTAGTATCTCCACTCTATCAGCAAAATCTGGCATAGGAATAAAAATACGCCTATCAAAACGGCCAGAACGAAGAAGTGCTTCATCTAAAACCTCAATCTTATTTGTTGCCCCTATAACTATAACATCGCTACTATCTTCAAAGCCATCCATTTGAGTTAAAAGCTCATTAAGAGTTGACTCTCTCTCATCATTTCTCATACCTCCTCTAGCCTTTCCAACAGCATCTATCTCATCAATAAATATAATAGAGGGTGCATTTGCTTTAGCATAAGAGAAAAGCTCTCTAACTCTTTTAGCTCCCATGCCAACATAAATCTGCACAAAACTAGCCCCACTTTGATAGAAAAATGGAACTTCAGCTTCACCTGCAACAGCTTTTGCAATCATGGTTTTTCCGACACCTGGAGGACCGATAAGTAAAACTCCCCTTGGAAGAGTTATGCCAAATTTTTTATACCTACTAGAGTTCTTTAGAAAATCAACAATCTCTTGGAGCTCCTCTTTTACCTCACTAATTCCTGCAATGTTTGAAAATTTCTGCTTTGAAGTTGTTGGCTTGATAATAGTTTGAGTAAATCCATCATGAGCATAGGAGCTATATCTCTCTCGCTCTTTTTTTATGTAACTCTGCTCTTTTTTTCTTCCATAAAAAAGTAAAGCAAATATCAAAACAGATAAAACTCCTATAATAAATAGATCTTTTAAAAGCGTATTCTCCTTAACGCTCTGTATAGGCACACTCTTGAGTAGCTCTTTTATATCAATGCCGTCTTTTACAATACTATACCTTCCGTCAACCGTAAAAAGCACTACTTCACCAGCCTCAATTTGAGCTTTTTTAATACCATCTGTCTCTAAAAGTATCCTGTAGTCTGTATAGTCAATCGGCTCTATGCCATCTCTTAAAATCGTCACTAAAACAAGTAAAACAACAACAGATATCGCCATTAGTGATATCATAAGCTTTTTAGATTTTAGCATAATTGCCACCCTTTCTTGCCTCATATTTATGTATAGTTACCCACTCTTTATCGATATTGTTAGTAGAGTCTATGAATATCTTGTTGTAAAACTGATCATACCCCACATAGAAACCATCCCTCTTCTCTTCAACCAAAATCTCTAAAGGTGTCTGACCATCTCTCCTAAAACTAAAATTTTTCTGGGCTACCATCTTTTCAATGATTTTTAATCTCTGCTTCGCCTTATCACCTCTAACCTCTGGCTTCATAACTGCACTAGGAGTTCCCTCTCTTTTTGAGTAGACAAAAGAGTGTATGTGAGTCAAAGGAAACTTTTTTAGAGTCTCATATGCCTCCTCCCATATCTGCTCGGTCTCACCAGGATGCCCTACAATAAAATCGGTTCCTAAGGCATAACCCAAAGAGCTTAACTCCTCAAAAAGCTCTAAATCCCTCTGCACACTATTTCTTCTTCTCATTAGTCTTAACATCTCCTTACTTGTGTGTTGCAGTGCTAAATGAAGATGTTTCTCTAGCCAAGGCTCCCCTAAAATCTCCCTAAAGCTCTCATCTACTTGAATCGGCTCAATACTCCCAAGTCTAATTCGCCTCACACCTCTAACTTGTGCTATTCTCTTAACTAAACTACCAAGACTACTTCTTCTGTCCTGCCCATAACTTCCAATGTTAGTTCCGCTTAACACGAACTCGCCATATCCATTGTATGCCAATTTTTGTACTTGCTCTAGTATCAACCCCTCATCTTGACTTCTAGCATCTCCTCTTACATGTGGAATTATACAATAAGAGCATCTAAAATTGCACCCCTCTTGTATCTTTAAAAAAGCTTTGCTTTTTCCAAGATAGTCACTTACTATCGTCTTATCAAGTGATTTCAAATCACCCATCTCAATAAAACGACTTTTTTTCTCTAGTAGTCTATTGATATTCTCTTTTTCAGAGTGCCCCATCACACCAAACACCTGATCTTGCTCAAACAGCTCTTTACCTTTACTAAATGCTCCACAACCTGCTATGATAACTTTTACTTCTCTTCTATTTGCTCTGTTTATATAGTTTCTTACCCCGCCATCTGCTCCATTTGTTACAGTACAAGAGTTTACTACTATAATCTGGGCTTCACTCTCATTTGGTGTCACCTCAAAGTCTTTTAGGTTTTGTATCATAACTTGTGTATCATGAATATTGGTTCGACATCCAAATGTTTTAAAATATACTTTTTTCATTCATTTAACTCTTGAAATATCTGCTTATTTGCATCTCTTATATCTATAGTTTGCGTTGGATAAGCTATCTTTATATCATCCTCTTTTTTTATAGCGTCTATAATCTCTGAGCTTATCTTGCTTCTTAGTCCCAAAGTCGCATAAGAGTTTGTCATGTACCATGTACTAATAGTCAAACCGTGAGGCTCTAAAAATGAGAAAATTCTTGGCTCAACATTTGTATTTTTAAGACTATATTGACTTCTTAATTTGTTTAAGTTTCTTCTTGCTATATCTGTGTAGCCTTTTGAGTATTTTTTTGTTATCTCGCTGATGATATATAGTGCTTTTTGATGATTTGATTCAAAAGTTATAGTAAAATCAAGACCATCCCAAACAGTCTTAAGAGTACCGTGAGTATAGTTTGCCAATAGTGCTGTAAATATATAGTTGTTGGGTATAAAAATAACTCTACCAGAACGACGATTTTGCACATAAGTAGTAAGTGTAATATCCTCTAAAATAGTCATCCTTAGTAGCGAAATATCAATAATATCGCCCACATAAGTCAGCCCATCTCGCTGAACTTTAACCCTGTCTCCTACATGAAAACTACCTCCAAAAACGATAACCATCCAGCCCAATATACTCATAAACCAATCTTTCATGGCTATTGCAATACCAGCAGAAGCAAAACCCAAAATAGTGACAAAATAGGCGACATTTTCTATATATGAAAATAGTAAAAATATAATAATTATAGTAAAATTCATAAAGTTTATAGCTTTATTGGCCATATAAAATCGCTCATTATCTTTTATATATCTCTTGCTAATTAACTTGAAAACTATGGATATGGCGATAACAATTGCGATAAAAATTGCGATATTTAAAGCTCTTTTTGTCTGTTCAGCAATCTCCTTGGAGACCTCTATGATTGCACTATCAACCTTATTGGAGTAGACAGAAAAAGTTGTTTCTGCTAAATCATGAGCACTATTAAAAGCTAAAATATCTTGCTCAATTATAAAAAGTCTCTCTTTTGCTCGTCCGCTCTTACTTAACCCATACAGGTTTTGCAGTAGCTCCTCCTTCTCTTTTAAACTTACAATCAATCTATCCAAAGACTCTAGCCTCTCTTTGTATTTCTGCCTATCCTCATTTATCTCTTTTTTATACGAAAAAGCAGAGAGCATCAAAAATGGATTCGTTATAGATGGCTTTGGTTTCAGCTCATCTGGTTTTACAATCTTAACAAATGGTGAATTCTTATACTCATAAAGTAGTCCAATCTGCTTCTCAAGCTTATCTTGCTCAATCACTTGCTCTTTATAGAGAGTTTTAGACTTTTTATCTCTCTTTTTTGATAGTTTTTTTACTTTTTTATCTACTACTTGTAACTCATCAATGAGGTCTTGATATATGATATAGTTTTGATATCCTATAAGCCAAAGATTGTTTTTTAGCTCATCATCTATCTTTGAGATTTTCTCTTCTATATACTCAATCTTTGCAAAATCTAGCTCCGTTTGATTGTTATCTGCTTCTGAAAAAAGTGTAGTTACAAAGAGTAAAAAAATTAAAAATAGCTTTTTAGCCATCACTATTTCCTAGAATTTTTAAAAGTATAGATTTATCAATGCCATCTTTTATAGAAAAATCTCCGATACCTTTTGCTAGTATGAATTTTATCTTGTGATTTAAACTCTTCTTGTCTAAGAAAAATGCGTCATAAAACCTCGAGGCACACTCAACTTTATATCGAGTAGGCAGGTCATATTTCTTTAGCAAACTCTCTATTCTTAACGACTCATCACTACTCAAAATACCCACTCTATTTGCAAGCCTATTTGCTAAAACTATTCCCATAGCGACCGCTTCACCATGAAGATAGGTATTGTAGTTCGTCTCATTTTCAATAACATGACCAAATGTATGACCATAGTTTAAAACCGCCCTAATGCCCTCTTCTCTCTCATCCTCACTTACAACTTGTGCTTTGATTTGAACACACTTTTTGATTGCAAATTGTAAATTCTCCTCTACATGTAGGCTATTTGTCTCCAACCACTCAAAAAAATCTCTATCAAATGTAACTGCCATCTTAACTATCTCTGCAACACCTGCACTAAACTCTCTTTTGGGAAGTGTTTTTAAAAAAATAGTCTCACAATAGACCACTTTAGGTTGCCAAAATGAACCAACTAGATTTTTTCCATGCTTGTTATTGATACCTGTTTTACCGCCAACACTAGCATCTACTTGAGCTAGTAAAGTAGTTGGAATCTGTATAATGCCTATCCCTCTTTGATAGATAGATGCCGCAAACCCTGTCATATCGCCAATAACTCCACCACCAAATGCAATTAAAACAGATTTTCTATCTAGTCTAAACTTAAAACACTCATCTAAAATATAGTTTAGTGTGTCAAAATTCTTATACCTCTCACCGTCTGGAATCGTGACAACATGACACTCTCTTGCTTTAACCTTACCCAATAGACTCTCTATATGTAAAGCACTTACAGTTGGATTTGTTACTATTACAACTTTTGTATCTAGTTCTATCTTTTCAAGCTCATCTATAAAAACTGTATACGGTTTATCTTTTAACTCTATATCAATCTTCACTACTACTCCTGCATTGGGATAAACAGCTGATATGAGTCTGAAAGCTTAAAAAACAGTCTCTCCATGTCTGTTGAAAATATCGACATCATGCTTGAACGCATAATTTTACTATTAAATGGAACAAACTGAAGAATATCATCTCTGCTTCTAAGTTTTAAAAGTGGATTTTTATTTTCATTGATAATTTCAACACTTTTATTGAAAAGTTTTGCAAGATTTTCAAAGTGCTCTGTTGTTGAGTTTTTTTGACTTGAACTATCAGGATTGAAGCTATAAAGCTTTACCTTTAAATCTAGCTGAGTAGAAACATCAAAAATAACTGCTGACTCTTTCTCTGCCTCTTCAGAGTTACTACTAAGCACGACAACCTCTTTAAGAGATGAAAAACCCCAAGTACCTATCTTAAAAACTGGTAATTTTGCCTGATAGAGTAAAGAGATATTGTCTTCAAAATATCTATTTAAAACAACAATTAAACCTATATCTTTTTGACTTAAATCCTCTTTTATACTGCTCTTAGAGTCTCTATTGTAATAATCTATCTCAACATTTATATGAGTACTATTATAGCTTTTTAGTCTCTCAAAACATTCTGATTGTGTTGGGTTAATAATCTTTATGTGTAGCTTCATACTACTTATCTTTGAGTGCAAAAGAAGCGCATCATTGACAAGCTTGTCAATCTCACTTAAGCTCATATCTAACATATCAACCAGACAGTATATACTGCTTCCAAATGGTGCAGGAAACTGCCCTAGTTCTCTCTTTACGCTCTTATAAACACTTTGCAAAACAATAGGGTCACCAACAGCTAAAAGTACATCATTTGGCTGTATCATCAGAGTTGGACGAGGCAATATAAGAGAGTTAGCTCTATATATCCCACCTATTCTCCACTTTTTTTGCTCTATTGAGGCTAGGTGACGATAGACATATGAGCTACCAATCGGAACTCTTATCTCCATTACTTCACCGATACCTAGGCCTACATTTTGTGCAATTACAGGTGTATTTGGAAGAAAATCAGCAAAACGAGAGCTAAGAACATCACGAGAGCTGAGGATTTCTAGTTTTGGATCCTCTATATCGACTCCCCATCTATCTAAAAGTATGACTTGTACTTTTTTATTTAGTGTTCGAATATTGCTGTAAGTTCCTATGGCATCTATCTCGTGCGATACTAAAATCATGATTTGAAAATAGTCTCGACTCAAAAGTGGTGAGAGCTTCTTAAAGCTTGTTGGATCAAAATCATAAAAAGTAAAGTTTTCTAGCTTTTTTTGAGGCACTGTTTCATCTTTATAGGTTACAACATCATAGGAATTTTCCCCCATAGTGCTACTCATAACTCTTTCTAAAAAATGTTTTGCTAAAATACCATCAG
>CAZXOZ010000052.1:0-10210 GCA_964642805.1 uncultured Sulfurospirillum sp.
AATTGAGCCTTGGGATGGGCCAGCCGCTGTCTCAATGACAGATGGAAGATATATAGGCTGTATTTTGGATAGAAATGGGCTAAGACCTGCGAAGTATATCATTACAAAAGATGAGCGAATTATAATCTCAAGTGAGTATGGTGTTCTTGATGTTGAAGAGGAGAACATAAAGGAGCAAGGTCGTCTTCAAAGTGGTCAGATGATAGGGATTGATCTTAAATTCGGCAAAGTTATGAAAGATGGTGAGATTAATGACTACTTGAAAAATTCTAACAGATATACGCAGTGGTTAAATAAACATCTAGTCTATCTTCAGGAGTTTGTCGAAATTCCTTTCGCTAAAACTGATGATTATGAGAGAAAAGATTTAGCTTATGAGCAGCGATTTTTTAATATTACAGCAGAAGTAAAGGATATAGTCTTAACCCCTATGATGAAAGATGGAAAAGAGGGAGTAGGTGCTATGGGCGATGATACTCCGATGGCAGCTTTTAGCAAAAGACAGAGAAATTTTAGTGACTTTTTCAAACAGAAATTTGCTCAAGTTACAAACCCCCCAATAGACCCTATTCGTGAAAAAGTTGTTATGAGTTTAAATGCTGGATTTGGCGAGATAAGAAATATACTAGAAGAGACAAGTGAACATGCAAAACGAATAAAAGCAATCTCTCCGATTTTAATGCAGGAGAAGATTGAAGTTCTTATATCTTTTGGAGACAGCACTCACCCAAGATATAGAGATGAGTATAAAAATAGAGTTTTTTCAACACTTTTTGAGGATAACTTAAAGGGTTCATTGGAGGATTTGGTTTTTGATGTAGTTCAAGCTGTAAAAAAAGATGGAATTAGGGTAGTGTTGCTTGACGACAGAGGCATGAGTAGGACTCAAAAGCCGATACCAATGCTTATGATTGTAGGAAAACTAAATCAAGCACTATCTGCACAGAGTATAAGGCATAAAGCCTCTATATTACCCATAAGTGGCGAGATTTTTGATTCACACTCATGTGCTACTCTTATTGGATTTGGAGCTAGTGCTGTCTATCCCTATATGCTTTATGCTACAACTCTGCAAGAGTGTAAAGAGAGTCAAATGAGCTCTTATGATACAAAATTGGCACTAAAAAATGTAAATTTGGCTCTAAATCAAGGACTTTTAAAAATTATCTCAAAGATGGGGATTGCTACTATATCATCATATAGAAGTTCATCTTTGTTCGACTGTTTGGGGCTTAGTGAGGAGATTGTGGATGAGTGTTTTTGTGATTCAAACACAATGATACCTGGTTTAAGCTATGAAGACATAGAGAAAAAACTGAAGTTTAATCACGAAAAAGCTTATGAGTTGGATTTAAGTAAAAAGCTTTTTCCTCTCGATGTTGGCGGATTTTATAAACATATAGATGGAAGTGAGTTTCATGATTTTGGACCAGCCACTGTTCACTCAATCCAAAAGCTTTCACAAAGTGGTAAAAAAGAGGATTATGACTCTTATAAAGAGTTGGTAAATGGGAGAGGCTTGAAGTTTATCCGTGATTTTTTTGAGTTCAATAGTGATAGAGAGCCGATAGATATATCTAAAGTTGAGTCTAAAGAGGAGATTTTCAAGAGGTTTGCAAGTGCCGCTATGAGTCTTGGTTCTATTTCTCCAGAGGCGCATGAGTCTTTAGCGGAGGCTATGAACAAGATTGGTGGTATGAGTAACTCTGGTGAGGGTGGTGAATCAACACAAAGACTAAAAACTAATAAAATCTCAAAAATCAAACAAGTTGCATCAGGGCGATTTGGTGTAACGCCGCAGTATCTTAGAAGTGCAACAGAGATTCAGATAAAAGTAGCACAAGGGGCAAAGCCTGGTGAGGGTGGGCAACTTCCTGGTCATAAGGTTAGCTCGCTTATAGCATCCCTTCGCTATACAACACCAGGGGTTACACTCATCTCTCCTCCACCTCATCATGATATCTACTCTATTGAGGATTTAGCACAGCTCATATATGATTTAAAACAGGTCAATCCAGAAGCAACCGTCACTGTAAAGCTGGTTTCTACTGCTGGAGTTGGAACGATTGCGGCAGGTGTTGCTAAAGCGTATGCGGACAAGATTATTATCTCTGGTGGAGATGGAGGAACAGGAGCTGCCCCTTTGACCTCTATAAAATTTGCAGGAAATCCATGGGAGCTTGGACTTGCTGAGGCACACAATGCTTTAAAGGCAAACCATCTTAGAGATTTTGTACATGTGCAGACTGATGGAGGCTTAAAGACAGGACAAGATGTTATTAAAGCTGCACTGCTTGGGGCTGAGAGTTATGCATTTGGTACGGTCGCACTTACTATTATAGGCTGTAAAATACTAAGGATTTGCCATCTAAACAAGTGTACAGTTGGTGTTGCAACTCAAGATGAGAGATTAAGAGAGCATTTTGTTGGAACAGTCGATAAGATCGTAAACTTCTTCACTCTTTTAGCAGAAGATGTTCGTGAGATTTTAGCCTATCTTGGGTATGAAAGTATAGAAGATATTGTTGGTAGAAGTGACTTTTTGAGAGTGAAGAATGACGAGTTTGCAAAAAAGTTTGACTTTTCATCTGTGCTTATGAATATAGATGGTATCAATACATGCAAAAGAGCTTCAAATGACCCTTATGACCCAAATGAGTATGAGCATAACATATTAAAAGAGGTATATAGAGTCATAGAGAACCCAAAAGAGAAGATAGTTCTTCACAAAAAAATTAAAAATACCAATAGAAGTTTTGGAGCACTCATTAGTGGAGAGATAGCGAAGTTTTATGGTAACACAGGACTTGATAGCGAGAGTATTAAGTTCGAGTTAACAGGTGTTGCTGGACAGTCTTTTGGTGCATTTTTGATAAATGGTATAAAAATAAGACTATATGGAACAGCCAATGACTATATAGGAAAAGGCATGAATGGTGGACAGATAGTTATAATCCCAAAATACCAAAGAGAGGGTTATTCAAGTGGTGGCAATACTTGTCTTTATGGTGCAACAGGAGGAAGGCTTTTTATAGCTGGTGAGGTTGGTGAGAGGTTCTGTGTAAGAAACTCAGGGGCAACTACGGTGGTTGAGGGAACTGGTGACCATGCTTGTGAGTATATGACTGGTGGTGTTGTTACTATACTTGGAAAAACAGGGGTAAATTTTGGTGCTGGCATGACTGGTGGTATCGCATTTGTGTATGATGTAGAGCATGTTTTTATTGATAGGCTAAATCAGGAGTTAGTTATCGCAAGAAGAATTGATACAGATGATATGGATGAGGCTAGACACTTTTTAAAGAGACAGTTAAACGATCATGTAAACAAGACAAAAAGTGATAAAGCAAGATATATTTTAGACAACTTTCGTCACACTCTAAGAGATTTTTGGATTATTCGCCCAAAAGATATGACTAAAACTCCACTGAATCCGAATGAGGGGGATTAGAGATGCAAAATTTTATAAATATAGAGAGAGTTGAGCCACAAAAACGAGAGAGTAGCGAGAGAGTAGAGGATTTTAAGGAGACCTTCAATCTTTTTACTAAAGAGGAGGCCTCTTCACAGGCTAGTCGCTGTGTTCAGTGTGGGGATCCTTTTTGTCATAGCAAGTGTCCTTTGCATAACTATATTCCTTATTGGCTAAAATCTATAAGTGGAATGAAGAATGAGCTGGCATTTAAACTTTCAAACGAGAGTAATCCATATCCAGAAATCACAGGAAGAGTTTGTCCGCAAGATAGACTCTGCGAGGGAGACTGTACTCTAAATGATGGCTATGGGGCTATCACTATTGGCTCAATCGAGACTTTTATATCTGAACATGGCTTTAAAAAAGGCCTAAAGCCAGAGTTTCCTGGAGTTACAACCGATAAAAAAGTAGCTATTATTGGCTCTGGACCTGCTGGTCTTTCATGCGCAACCTACCTTTTAAGGGCAGGCATAAAAGTGGAGATGTATGAGCGACAAAATAGAGCTGGTGGGCTTTTAAGTTACGGAATTCCAGGATTTAAGCTTGATAAAGCTGTTGTAGCTCGTCGTGTAGAGTGGCTAAAAGAGGCTGGAATGAGTCTACATGTGGGGAGTGAAGTAGGTAAGAATATAGCTTTTGATGATATAGCAAGCGAGCATGATGCTATCTTTTTGGGTATTGGAGCAGAGGTTTCCAATAGGGCAAAAATTCTCAATGAAAATGCAAAAAATGTTTTTATGGCTATGGATTTTTTAAGAGATATTCAAAGAAAACTTTTTCGTGAAAAGTATGACAAAAGATATGAAGTAGAGGGTAAAAGTGTAGTAGTAGTTGGAGCTGGAGATACTGCTATGGACTGTTTAAGAACTGCTATAAGAGAGGGTGCAAAGAGTGTTAAATGCCTATATCGCCGCGATAAATACAATATGCCTGGAAGCAAAAAAGAGTTTAAAAACTCAAAAGAGGAGGGGGCAATTTTTACCTACAATGTCAGCCCAAAAGAGATAATCATCAATAGCAAAAGAGAGGTGATAGCTATAGAGATGCAAAAAACTATACTTGGCATAGAAGACAAGAGTGGAAGAGCTTCGGTTGAAGTTATAAAAGGGAGTGAGTTTAGAGTTGAAGCTGATGTAGTTATCTTTGCTCTTGGTTTTTCAGCTTCAGTGCCAGACTTTTTAGCAGAAAATGGTATTGAGACAAATAGGTGGGGCTCTATTGAGGTGGATAAAAATTTTGAAACAAGCAAGCTTGGAGTGTATGCTGGAGGAGATTGTCAAAGAGGAAGCGACCTTGTTGTAACAGCGGCGGCTGATGGAAAAAGTGCAGCTGAAGCAATTGTAAAAAGTCTTTTGATATGAGTATATTTTTTCAAGCAGTTATATTGGCAAATAGGAAGATTTTGGAGCTTATAGAGAGTAGTTCTAATGAGTATCTATCTCAAAGTATCTCTTTGGGTGCTTGTGGAGATATAAGCTCTAAAATAGACCTACTTGCTGAAGAGATTTTTATAGAGCACTTGAGTAGTTTTGGCAATATTCACTCAGAAGAGTGTGGTTTTATTGATAATAAAAAGAGTGATGATATTGTCATAGACCCGATTGATGGGAGTGATAATTTTGCTTCAATTTTACCCTATTATGGTACTTCTGTTGCATTAAAAAGGGATGGAAAATGTATCGGTGCCGTTATAGTTAATCTTGCTAATGGTGAAATTTTTATGAAAGATAGTAGTAGTTTTAAAAGAGCAAGTTTAACTAAAATGCAATTTAGAGATGTGCAGATAAATACTCTCTCAAAGCTTGGTATCTTTGAGAGAGCTTATTGTTCACAAAAGACTACTATTATGATGCAAAAACATGGCATAAAGTACCGAAGTCCAGGGGCACTTGCTCTCTCATTGGCTTATGCTCATAGTGTTGATTTTGTTCTTTATGAGGGCAAGGCAAGAGAGCATGACATAGCAGCTGGGCTCTACATGTGTGAAGATTTATGTGTAGAAAAAAGAGATGATTTACTGCTTGTAAGTAAAAACAAGGAACTTTTTGGTAAAATACTTCAATTTATTTAATTACAGGAGATAGTACTATGGGATTTAGTGAACTTTTCGGTAACTTTCGTAAAAAACAGTCCTCTCCAAAAGAAGCTCCAACTCACTGGGTAAAGTGTTCAAAGTGTCAATCATTGATGTACTTTAAAGAGATTGAGCATCTGTTTAATGTATGTCCAAAGTGCGGATTTCATATGAGAATTTCAGCATCTCAAAGGATAGATCTTATTTGTGATGAAGATAGCTTTGCGGAGTTTGACTCATCTCTTGCTTCGATTGACCCATTAAAATTTGTTGATAAAAAATCCTATAAAAAACGAATATCAGAAGCACAGCAAAAAACAGGACGCTCATCATCTGTGATAAGTGGAAGTTGCACTATAAACGGTGTAGATACCCAGCTAGTTGTATTTGATTTTAAATTCATGGGCGGAAGCTTGGGTTCGGTTGAGGGAGAGAAGATAGTAAGGGCGATTAATCGCTCTATTGAGAATAAAGAGGGCTTAGTAATAGTAAGTGCAAGCGGAGGTGCGAGGATGCAAGAGAGTACATTCTCTCTTCTTCAGATGTCAAAAACTTCAGCTGCATTAGTCAAGCTAAGTGATGCAGGTTTGCCATTTATCTCTGTTTTGACTGACCCGACTATGGGAGGAGTGAGTGCCTCTTTTGCTTGGCTTGGAGATGTTATCATAACTGAGCCTGGCTCACTTATAGGGTTTGCTGGACAACGAGTTATAAAGCAGACTATCGGTGCAGACCTTCCTGATGGGTTTCAAAGAGCGGAGTTTTTGCTCGAACATGGTTTGATTGATATGATAATCCAAAGAGGTGAGATGAAAAAGTGCATATCTGATATGCTAACATTTTTTGACCATAACTATAAGCAAGATGAGTATGAGTTAAAGTTAATGGCGTGAAGCTCTATGCACTACTAGATTATGAAAGCTTAAATAGAAATGGTTGGACGATAGAGAGATTTGTCTCAACCTGCATGAGCCTTCAAGCCCAGATGATTCAGTATAGAGATAAAAAAGGAGACAGAAAAAGAAAAACAGAGAGCCTAAAGCTCATAAAATCACTTTGCGATATAACTCTTTTAATCAACGATGATCTGGATTTAGTAGAGTTTTGCGATGGTCTGCATGTAGGACAAAATGACTTGAAAAAAGTCTCAACATGCAAAGAGAGAGCGATTTTGGAGATAAGAAAAAAAATAGCAAATAAAGTTTTAGGGATTTCAACACATAATAAAGAGGAGATTTTAGAAGCGAATAGCTTTGATGTGGATTATATAGGATTAGGGGCATATAGAGCTACTACTACAAAAAGTGATGCAACTGTTTTAAAGGAGAGTCTAAGCAGTTTAGCAAGACTCTCCTCTAAGCCAGTTTGTGCAATTGGTGGCGTAAGAGTTGATGATGAGATTGACGGTGTTGCTTACGGGGCTGTAGGAAGTAACTTGTATGAATATTAGGGTTTTTAGTATAGAGAAGAGCGGTGATAGTAGTATAGACGCACTCAATAGAGAGTTTATTAAGATGATCTCTAGAGGTGCATCTATCGAAGATATTGTACTTTTCAATAAACAGATTGCAAAAGCTCAAACAAAAGGAGCTTTGCAGGCTAGAGAGTCATACACTAAAACTTTTGACCCCTATCTAAAGGGCTACAATATCTCTTTGGATGTTGAGGGTGAAGAGTGTGATAGCTTTGAATTTAGTAAAATTTTTGCTAATGAGCCAAATATCAATTTTTTTGTAGGAGGTGCTTATGGTTTTAATAGAGATTTTTTAGATAAAACTCAAAAAACTATAAGTTTAAGCAGGTTAACATTTGCCCACAAGATAGCTAAAGTTGTCCTTTATGAGCAAATCTACAGAGGACTTTGTATAAAAGATAATCACCCCTACCACAAGTAGGATAATCAAGGGAAAACGATGAGGGACAATGATTTAAAGTATTTTGAAGATCTACTTTTGAGTCGTAAAGTACAAATCAGAAAAAATATAAAAGATGCAGCAAGAGGGATAGCCTCTTTAAAAGATGATGAGGTTGGTGATGATGCTGACCATGCCTCCATAAGTACGGATCGCATGATAGAGCAAGCGATAAGTGCAAAGCAAACTCGTGAGTTAGGTGAGATTAATTTCTCTATTGATAAGATAAGGAGTGGTGGCTATGGTGTGTGTGAAATGTGTGAGGAAGATATTAGTTTTCAAAGACTAAAAGTAAAACCTCATGCAAAGTATTGTATAGTATGCAGAGAGATAGTAGAAAAGCAAAATAGACAGTAGGAGGGTTTAGGATGGGGATTAAGCGATATATATTTTTAACGGTGGTTTACATGTTGGCAGTAGGTCTGTATGTATATAGTTTTAATGGGGATAGATATACACTAAGTATTTTTAAGCTTTCGCTAGAGCTTCCTGTTGCACTTTGGATTGTAATACCTGTAATTTTGCTTTTTATCGCGTCAGTTGCTCATATGTCGTACTACTACCTAAAAGATTTTTGGAAAAACAGAGCATTAAGAAAAGATTTTGAAAACTTTAAGATACTACTTAGTGAAAAAGTTATGGATGAAGATATTGATCTTAAGTTTAAGACAGACTATTTCAAGTTTGTTGCAAACAGTATGAAGATGATGGGGTATCGCGAGGTTGATGATTTTGATAGTGAAGATGAGAAGATAGAGGCAAATCGTAGTGTTGTAAGCAGTTTAAATGATGGAGAGACCGTAGAGTTAAAAAAGTATAGACTCTCTGCTCAAAATAGACTACTAGAGCAAAATAGCCTCAATCAGCTTACAAAGGATCCAAAGTGTGCCTTAGAGATACTAAATGAGCATAAAGATGAGAGTAGTGAACTATGTAAAAAAGCATATTTTGAGTATATAAAGCATGCTAGTTTTGATGATATTCAAAAGATAGGCTTTACTCCAACCAAGGAGGTGTTTAGAGTTTTAATGCAAAGATACCTAGAAGAAGAGGGAACGACTCCTATTAGCCTTAATTTAGACTCAATTGAAGAGATGTTACTACAGTTTAAAGCGAGTCGCGAGGACTATCTTGAGCTCGCTTATGAGATAAAAACTAAACTAGATCCCGATGCACTAATAGCACTTTTTGAAAAGCTCTACAACTCACCAGATCATATAGCATCAGCAGATGCATATCTTTATGTTCTTTATGAGTTGCAAATATTAGACAAGATAAGAGAGATACTTGATGGTTCTGATGAGGATGAGTTTGTGAAATGGAAGACAATTCTTTTTTTAAGAGATCATGGCAAGAGTGTTGATAGTGGACTTTTTTTAAGAGTTTGAGTAAGATAGACTTTAGTGGGGGTGTTTTAGCCCTTGCTCCCCTTGCAGGATATACTGATCTTCCTTTTCGTAGTATTGTTAAAAAATTTGGTGCAGACTTAACCTTTTCAGAGATGATAAGTGCTAATGCTCTCCAACATCACTCAAAAAAAACCTTTAAAATGTTAGAAAAATCGCCACTTGAAACTCCCTACATAGTTCAGATTGCAGGAAATGATTTGGTGGCTATTCGAGATGCGGTTGAGATACTAAATGATATAGAGGGTATAGATGGTATAGATTTGAATTGTGGTTGTCCCGTACCAAAAGTAGTCTCACAAAAATCTGGCTCATCTTTGCTTTTAGACCTGCCTCATATGGGCAAAATCATAGAGACAATAAAAAAACACTCAAACAAACAGTACACTAGTGCAAAGGTAAGATTGGGATTTAGTGAGAAGATTCCAAAACAGATAGCTAGAGCGGTTGAGTTAAGCGGGGCAGACTTTATGAGTGTCCACGGTAGAACAAGAACAGGAGCATATAAAGCACCAGTAGACTACAAGTCAATAGCCACTATAAATGAGTCAGTAAATATACCCGTTCTAGCAAATGGAGACATAACAAGCTATGAAAAAGCGATAGAAGTAAAGAAGATAACGGGTTGCAATTCGCTTATGATAGGACGAGGAGCCATAGGCAATCCTTGGATATTTTATCAGATTAAGCATGGCAAAGACTCGTTAGACAGTAGCTTAAAAGCGAAGATTATACTAGAGCACTATGCCTATATGGTGGAATTTTATGGCACTCATGGTGTGAGTATGTTTAGAAAGCATCTACATGTCTACTCAAAAGGATACGAAGAGGCATCAGCTTTTAGAAGTAGAATCAATAGCATAGTTGAGACAGAGCAGATGAGGGATGAGATAGAGAGTTTTTTTAGACAATCAGGTGATGCTCTTAAAGAGATTGGCTACCCTGAAGTTTACTAATCTAAAAAAGTCTGGAAGATATCTAGCTCTCATAACTCTTCTTGAGTAGATTTTTTGGTTTGGTGTAAATGTAGTTTTCTTTGAGTTTTCAACAATTTTGCTAATCATAGCAAAGATATTGTACTCCTCTAGCACTCTTCTTCTAGCCTCTTTAACACTCTCTAATCTTTTTTCATACTCACCTTCACTAGATATAATTTTTTTTATCTTTTCAATTGAGCCTTTAGTGTCTCTTATGTCTATCTCTATTATGCTATCTTTTGGAAAGTAGTCATATACATTTGGGCATCCACAATAGATAGGCACACAAAGCCCCAAAAAAGAGTCTGCTAGCTTCTCTGTCCAAACATCTGGTGCTATATGATTTTCTATCGCTACATGAAACT
>CAZXOZ010000053.1:0-10027 GCA_964642805.1 uncultured Sulfurospirillum sp.
TTGTGCTTTTACATGTAGAGAACGATTTGGGAGGAAGAAGTCTGTTTCCAAACTCGTCTATAGTTTCTTTTTTAAATGTATCATCAAAAATTAGACAATTTGAGAGTTTTTTTGCTATCGCTTTTGTAGTTTTGCCATAACCAAAAAGTGCTACCATTATCTTATTTTTATCTCCATAAGAGCAAGTAGGTTTGACATAATGGCAATAATCCAAAATCTAACAATTATTTTATTTTCTGCCCACCCTTTTAACTCAAAATGATGATGTATGGGTGCCATTTGAAAGACTCGCTTTTTTCTTGTTTTAAAACTACCCACTTGCAAGATAACTGAGACTGTTTCTAAGACAAATACAAATCCAACCAATATCAAAAGAAACTCATTTTTTGAGACAATTGCCATATAGGCGATAAATGCTCCAAGACTAAGACTTCCACTATCTCCCATAAAAACTTCAGCAGGATAGCAGTTGTACCATAAAAAGGCAGTAAGAGAGCCAATAAGAGCAGCTGCTATAATAACAACCTCTCCAACACCACTAATGCTCGGGAGCAAAAGATAGCTACTTAAAATCGCATGCCCACTAATATACACAAAAACACCCAAAGTAAGCATTGAAAATATTGATGGAACAGTTGCAAGCCCATCAAGCCCATCTGTCAAATTGACAGCATTGCTAGCAGAGACCATAACTAGCACCCAAAAAGCTATGGCAAATATCTCTATTTCCATAACTGGATTTTTATAAAATGGTATAAAGAGCTCACTTCCTAGACTTGAACCAAAGAAAATTAGAGTAGCGACCACAAGAGCAGATAGAGCTTGAAGTGCAATTTTTGATCGCCTACTAAGCCCTAGTTGGTTATCTCCATTGAACATCTTTGAGAGGTCATCTTTAAAGCCTATGAGCCCAAAGAGCACAATAGTTAAAATCCCTCCTATTGCATAAATATTTTCAAGATTAACGCATAGAAAAGTTGCTATTACTGCCGAAGATAAAAATACAACTCCGCCCATAGTTGGTGTATTTGATTTTTTCTGGTGAGATTTTGGAGCTAGAGCATATATAGGTTGGTTTGCATCTCTATTTTTTGCCCATTTTATGAACTTTGGCATAGCAAAAAGAGTTAGTATGAAAGATATAAAAAATGCGATTCCAGCACGGACTGTGAGATATTGAAGGATATTGATAGATGTAAATTCGTATAGCCAATAGAGCATAGATTTCCTGATTTAAATATTTTTAAAAGGTATATTTTAGTAGAATATTGCTTATATTCTACTAACAAAGGCGGACTTTGGAGATTAAAAATAGAAAAACATTGCTAATTATCACTGATGGTATCGGTCATAGCGAAACGAAAAACTTAAATGCATTTAAAAGTGCGAATACTCCAACTTATGATAGACTCTTCAAGGAGACTCCAAACTCTCTTATAAAAACTTCAGGACTTAGTGTAGGTCTACCGCAAGGACAGATGGGAAACTCTGAAGTGGGACATATGTGCATAGGAAGTGGCAGGATTTTGTATCAAAATTTGGTTAAGATATCTATGGCACTAAAAGATGGCTCGCTTAGCTCAAATAGGGCTATAAAAAATCTTCTACATGTAGAGGGCGATATACATATAGTAGGGCTTCTTAGTGATGGCGGTGTTCACTCTCATATCGACCACATAATTGCACTTGTAGATATAGTTAAAAAGAGTGCTAAAAAAGTTTTTGTTCATGCTATTACAGATGGTCGTGATGTATCTCCGACTAGTGGCATAGAGTTTATAAAAATTTTGGAGAAAAAAAATATCAATATAGCCTCTATAGGTGGGCGATTTTATGCCATGGATAGAGACAATAGATGGGACAGAGTTGAAAAAGGCTATCAAGCACTATTTGGAAAAACCTCTACATGTAGAGATAAGCCAAGTCAGTACATGCAGATGATGTATGACAAGGGTGTTACAGATGAGTTTTGTGAGCCTATTAATTTTGGAAGCTCTGTCGGAGTTAAAGATGGTGTGATTTTTGCAAACTTTAGAAATGACAGAGTAAGGCAGATAAGCAGAGCTATAGGAGTAGAGAGCTTTGATGAGTTTAAAAGAGATTTTGTTGTGCAAAATGTAGCAACAATGACAAGATATGATAGTGCTTATGATTTTGAAGTATTGTTTGAGAGTGAGACTATAAAAAATACTCTAGCAGAGGTTATCTCAAAAGCAGGACTATCTCAACTACATACTGCTGAGACCGAAAAGTATGCACATGTAACTTTTTTTTTCAACGGAGGCAAAGAGGAGCCATATCCAAATGAGAGTAGAGTTCTAATCCCAAGCCCAAAAGTAGAAACTTATGACTTGAAGCCCCAGATGAGTGCTAAAGAGGTTGGAGACGAGGTTTTAAGAGCTATGCGTAGTAAGTATGACTTCATAGTCGTAAATTTTGCCAATGGAGATATGGTAGGGCATACTGGCAACTTTGAGGCAGCGATTAAGTCAGTAGAGGCTGTTGACGAGGAATTAGGACGCATATATAAAGCAAGCAAAGAGTACAATATAATTCAGATAAGTGACCACGGAAATTGTGAAGAGATGGTTGATGATAGTGGAAATGTTTTGACGAACCACACTACTTATGATGTATATTGTTTTGTAAAAGCAGACGGCGTAAAAGCAGTAAAAGATGGCGGACTAAACAATGTAGCTTCGACAATACTAAAACTTATGGAGCTAGAGATTCCACAAGAGATGGATGAGAGTTTAATTTAAGGATAAAAATGAAATTTACAGGTAAAAATGTACTAATAACAGGAGCGGCGAGCGGTATAGGGAAGCAGTTGGCGATAACTTTGGCAGGATATGGCTTAAAAGTATGGGTCAATTATCGCTCTCGTCCTGAAGCTGCTGATGCCATCAAGGCTGAGATTGAGGCAAGTGGTGGCGAGGCTGCTGTTATCGGGTTTGATGTGGGTGATGAGAAGGCTTTTATAGAGGGTGTTAAAACTATCGTATCGAGTGATGGGGGGCTTTCTTATCTTGTAAACAATGCTGGCATCACCCATGATAAGCTTGCGATACGCATGAAAAAAGAGGACTTTACTAGTGTGCTTGATATAAATCTAACTTCGGCATTTGTTGGTTGTAGAGAGGTTTTAAAAGCTATGAGTAAAAAACGCTTTGGAGCCATCGTCAATATCGCTTCTATAGTCGGCGAGACTGGTAATGCTGGACAGGTTAACTACGCTGCTAGTAAAGGTGGGCTGATTGCTATGACTAAAAGCTTTGCTCAAGAGGGGAGTGCTAGAGGGATTAGATTTAATGCTGTAACTCCTGGATTTATTGCAACTGAGATGACAGATAAGCTTAGTGGTGAGATAAAAGAGAGCTATACTTCAAAAATACCCCTGAAGAGATTTGGAGAGCCTGAAGATATAGCTGAGGCTGTGGCATTTTTATTGAGTGATAGCTCGGCTTATATCACAGGAGAAGTGTTAAAAGTCAATGGTGGAATGTATATGTAGGCTAGTTTTAAAGAAGATTTAGCTAAAATAATAAAAATTTTATGTAAGGAGCTGTAATGGCACTATTAGAAGATGTGAAAGAGGTAGTTGTGGAGCAATTGAATGTTAGTCCTGATGAGATTAAAAATGAGTCAAAATTTGTTGAAGATTTAGGTGCAGATTCACTTGATGTGGTTGAGTTAGTAATGGCACTAGAAGAGAAGTTTGATATAGAAATTCCAGACGCAGATGCTGAAAAGATAGTTACAGTTGGTGATGCAATCAAATATGTAGAAGAGCATAAGTAAATAAAAATCTCCCCACTATGGGGATTGTTTGCATTAAAGCTAAGGAGTAGATTTGAAAAGAGTAGTGGTTACTGGAATTGGTATGTTAAACTCACTTGGTTTAGACAAGGAGAGTTCTTTTAAGGCTATAGTTGAAGCAGAGTGTGGCATTAAAAGCATTTCTTTGTTTGATACTCAAAAACATTCAGTGAAGATAGCTGGTGAGATATCAGATTTTGAGCCAAAAAGTATCATGAATCCTAAAGATATAAAGAAAGCAGATAGATTTATACAGCTTGGTATTTGTGTAGCTAAAGAGGCTATGCTTGATGCTAGGTTTGATTCATTTGATGCAGATAGGTTTGGTGTTAGTTCAGCCTCAGGAGTAGGAGGACTGCCAACTATAGAGAGGCACTCAGTGATAAATCATACAAGAGGAACAAGAAGAATATCTCCATTTTTTATACCCTCGGCACTTATCAATATGCTGGGGGGCATCGTCTCTATAGAGCACGGCATAAAAGGACCAAACCTCTCTTCAGCAACAGCATGTGCAGCAGGAACTCACGCAATAGGTGAGGCTTTTAAGACTATAGTTTTAGGTGGGGCTGACAAGATGTTGGTGGTTGGTGCAGAATCTACGATATGCGAAGTTGGCGTTGGTGGTTTTGCTGCTATGAAAGCACTATCAACAAGAAATGATGAACCAAAAAAAGCCTCTCGTCCATTTGATAGAGATAGAGATGGTTTTGTTATGGGAGAGGGCGCTGGAGCATTGATTCTTGAACTTTATGAAGACGCTCTTAAGCGAGGTGCACATATCTATGGAGAGCTAATTGGCTTTGGAGAGAGTGGAGATGCTCATCACATAACATCTCCAACACTCGATGGTCCACTAAGAGCTATGAAAGCAGCTTTACATATGGCAGGTGATATAAAAGTTGACTATATCAATGCACACGGAACAAGTACACCAGCAAATGACAAAAATGAGACCGCCGCAATAAAGCAAGCTTTTGGCAAAGAGATTCCTATAATTAGCTCCACAAAGGGTCAAATTGGTCACTGCCTAGGTGCCGCAGGAGCTATCGAAGCAGTTATCTCATTGATGGCTATGAGAGATAGTGTTATTCCTCCGACTATTAACCTTGAAAACCGTGATGATGATTGTGATTTAGACTACACCTCTGATGGTGCAAAAAAAGCGGAGCTAAATTGTGTTATGAGCAACTCTTTTGGTTTTGGTGGAACTAACGGTTCAGTTATATTTAAAAGAGTTTAAATGGCTACTTATTTAGATTTTGAAAACAGCATAAAGCAGATTGATGAGGATATCGCAAGTGCACGCATAAAAGCAGATAGTGACGCAGTTGAGATTTTAGAGAAGAGGCTTGAGAAGGAGGTCTCAAAAACATATAAAAACCTAAGCGACTATCAAAAGCTTCAACTTGCTCGTCATCCAGATCGTCCCTATACTGTTGATTATATAAGATTGCTTTTAAAAGATAGCTATGAGCTTCATGGTGATCGTGCCTTCAGAGATGATCTAGCTATGGTTTGCTATATTGGTTATATAGCAGAGCGAAAAGTAATAGTTATAGGTGAGCAGAAGGGAAGAGGTACTAAAAACAAGCTTAAAAGAAATTTTGGTATGCCAAATCCTGAAGGATACAGAAAAGCCCTAAGAGTGGCAAAGATAGCAGAGAAGTTTGATATACCAATTCTGTTTTTAGTAGATACTCCTGGGGCTTATCCTGGAATCGGTGCAGAAGAGAGAGGTCAGAGTGAGGCAATAGCTAGAAATCTTTATGAGATGAGTAGACTCAATACTAAAACTGTTTCAGTAATCATAGGAGAAGGTGGTAGTGGAGGTGCTTTAGCTATTGGTGTAGCAGATAGAGTTGCTATGATGAGGTACTCTGTTTTTTCAGTAATTTCACCTGAGGGTTGTGCTGCAATACTGTGGAATGACCCAGCAAAACAGGAGAGTGCAACAAAAGCGATGAGAATTACAGCCGATGATCTGCACTCCTTAGGACTAGTTGATGATGTTATAGAGGAGCCCATAATAGGAGCTCATAGAGACAAAGAAGCCGCCGCTAAAGCTTTAGGTGATTATTTTTTAGAGTCTATTGATGAGCTAGATGAGTTTAGCGATGAAGATAGGTTAAGTCAAAGATATGAAAAAATTTGCTCAATAGGGGCATTTAGTGAGTAAAAGTGGCTCTTGTGAACCACTTTTATTTAGAGTCACTTAATGCACTTCTCTCCAAATCTTAACTTTCCATAGATAAGCTAGAATTGTTAAAATAAACATAAAGATCAATACTTTTACACCGAGCGATTCTCTTTGCTCTTTTTTTCTATCCCCAGCAAACTCCATATAATCAATCACTTGATTTTGTGCCTTTTGAGTTAAGCCAACTCTAGGCATCGCTGTAGCTTTAAGATGCTTTTGTGGGTCATTTATAAAGGTTTCTAAAAAGTCTCTACCTCTTGACTTGATATGCATAGACAGATCAGGAGGAATTTTCCCCATGTATTTTGCCATCAAAGCGGGGTCTTTATTGCTCAATAATCCTGTATATTTTATACTATGACAATGCATACAAGCATCTATATAAACCTGCTCATTACTTACTTCTTCTGTTGGAGCTATGGACTTAAGATAAACAACCATGTCAGCTATCTCTTGATCAACATCTTCATCAGACCCAAAAAATGGAGGCATTGGGTGAGGATTATCATCATTGAATTTATGGCTATTATTCATAGCTTTTGCAGGGTTTTTTATAAGATTAGCTAAAAAATGACTATCATATATCAGTCCAGCAGTGCTAAGATCGGGCGGAACAACACCAAAAGAGACTGTCGCATCCGCACTACTCATAGGTGCTTCAAAGCCTTGAGACTGAACCCCATGACAGCCAATACAGCCCGCATTCATAAACGCTTCGGCACCTCTTGAGGCATCTGCAACTTTGGTATTTTTTGGTAGGTCTTTAAATGTAAAGTCAGCCGGAGCTACCTTTGGAATCATTATTGAGTATGCGTAAGTATGAACTCCAATATATGCTAATAATACAAAAAAACTAACTATCCCTAGTATTTTTAACTCTCTCATTTTACACCTCCCGCATCTTTTTTAGTGATATATGGCAGGATTAAAAATAGAGATATAAATGTCATAGATGATATAAAGCCTATAATATTATTGATTCCTTTTGGTGGTAGTTTACCATAAACTGTAAGAACAATCATGGTAAATATAAGCACCCAAAACCAAATTTTAAAACGAGGTCTCTTATGTGCTGGAAGAACTCTTGGATCTTTGTCTAAAAATGGAAATATAAAAAATATAACATTTGCAAAACCAAATGCTATAAGTCCAATATCCATAGCTTTAATCGGTCCAATATCAAAGAAAAATCCTCTTAAAACCTCATAGCTCCATAAGAAGTACCATTCTGGATAGATATATTTTGGCGTTACCATAGGGTCTGCTGGTTCAAAATTGACCGCAGGCATGGCAAATCCATTGTAGTAGAATACAAAAAAGAAGAACAGGGTTAAGCATACAGACACAACATAGAAGTCTTTTGCTAAAAAGACTGGCCAAAAAGGTACAACTTTTGACTCTTTTTTATCTCCCTTGAGGTATTTTTCTGACTCTTTATCAAAGTCTATATCTTCGCCTTCTTGATTATTTACATGTGGAATTCTTAGCGAATAGAAGTGAATTACTATAAGAAAAATTATCACTAAAGGAAGTAAAAATACATGCAGCATAAAGAATCTTGTTAGAGTTGCATCAGCAACTGCAAAATCTCCGCGAATCCACACTACAAGCGCATCACCTATAAGGGGAACTCCACCAAATAGGTTTGTGATAACCTGAGCAGCCCAAAAACTCATCTGCCCCCAAGGCAACATGTACCCACTAAATCCTGCTGCAGAAAATGTAACAAAAAGAGCCATACCTGTTAGCCAAATCATCTCTCTACCGTTTTTATAAGACCCATAATAGATAGCAGTAAACATGTGAATATATATCACTAAAAACATCATAGATGCTGCAACTGCATGCATATTTCTCCAAAGCCATCCATACTCAACCTCTTGCATAATAGTATAGTTTACACTATCAAATGCTAAATCTACATCAGGCTTATAGTACATCATAAGAAAAATCCCACTTATTATGAGGATTTTAAACAGAACTACTAAAACAATTCCCATTGCCCATAAGAAGTTTATATCTTTTGGGATCCAATACTCTGTCATCATGACTTTTGCTAGTTTCTTTGTTGCTAAACGCTGGTCTAGCCACTCACCAATACTTTTTGATTTTGTTATTTGTGCCATCTTTCCCCCCTTATGCTTTAGCTTCTAGTTTTTTATACTGTGGACCCTCTTCACCTAAGGTAAGCTTTGTGCCATCAATCTTAAACGGGGGAATATCTAAAGGACGAGGAGGTGGACCAAAAGTTACCATGCCACTAGCATCAAACTCTCCACCATGACAGGCACAGTGAAAAATCATTCTTTCTGCCTGCCAAGAGGGGATACAGCCTAAATGCGTACAGAGTCCAATCATAACAGCATACTCTTCACTATTTACAATGACATCTCTACTGTCAATTTTTTTCATCTCATCTGTTTTTTTTAGTATAAAAACTGGCTTTCCTCTCCATGTAATTGTCTGTAAATCCCCATCTTGCATTGATGAGAGATCAACCGTAGTAAAACCCGCAGCTTTGACACTTGGAAGTGGATTCCAAGATGCCTTCATGGCTCCTAGTGACATGATGCCACCAACAGCAGCAAAACCTCCAAATGCCATGCCAAGAAAGTCTCTTCGGCTTTTCTTAACCACCATTTTTTCTCCTTTTGTGTAAAATAAATTTGATTTTAAGATGAAAAAGATAGCTAAAAAATCAAATTGTAACATTTAAGTCACTATTTTAGCATAAAATTCTATAATGTTTCTTTAGAATTTAAGGCCGCCTCTAAAAAGTGCTCCATCCATTAAGGATTTAACATCATAAGAAGGAGATTGAGATTTTTTGATGATTTTCCCTCTTTAAGACTTAAATTTCCTGAGTTTGATATCAAGGTTTGCCCCTCTAGGCTTAAAGCAAAATTTATATATTGTCTTACAATACCCCTTGGTCGCTCATTGGAGTAGATATAAAAAGGTCTGCCAAATTTGTATTTTTCTTCTAGTATATTTTTCTTACTCGGATAGTATCCATCAACTGTTAGAACTTTAATTCCTTGTGTTTCTCTTATGCTTGTGATGTCATCGATTGCAAAAGAGTTTTTATCTGTCTTAAGAAGTTTTCTAGTCTGAGTAGAGTTGTTTAATCTAGAGGCATTTTTATAGAAACTTTTTTGATGGTCTCCAAATAGAAGAACCCTTGTAGAAAACCCTATACCAGTATTTTTGCCTTTTCTGAGATATAGATTTATCACAGAGTCTTCTCCTCCAAGATCTTTCCAGTTTGTAATCTTGCCTAAGAGAATTTTTTTTAGCTGCTCAGTGCTAATATTGTCAATTGGATTACTATCGTTTACTGCAAATGCTAGAGCTCCCCATGCTACTTGAACTGACCAGATATCTTTCTCTTGAGGCATAGTGTTTATTAAAGGCAGTCTGCATCCAGTAGCTACATCTGCTTCACCTTTTTTTAAAGCAATTAAGCCCTTTATGACACTACCTTTTTTATTGATTGTTGTTTCGATGTTATATTTTTGACTAAAAGCATTGGTCAGCTCATTGGCAAAAGCATTTCGTGTAATGCCACAACCATTTACTTTAAAGACTTTATCAGTTGCATATAGATTGGTTTGCAGTAGCAGTAGTAGAAAAAGCGTAATTAGGTATCTCATTTAACTCTCCTTGAGTTCATCTTGATGTATATATGTAGTATATCTAAAGCAGCTGGCGTTATACCTGAAATTTCACTCGCAGCAAAAAGTGTTGATGGTTTAAGTTTTTGTAGTTTTTCTACTATCTCATTACTTAAGCCAGATATAGACTCAAAATCCATCTCGGAGGGGATTTTTACTTTTAACATTTTTTTCATCTTGTCTATCTGCTCTTGTTGTTTTTCTATATAGTTTTTATATTTTGCTTCTACCAAAATCTGCTCTTTTGATTCTGGCAAAAAACTATCTATCATGTCTGATAACTTTTCTAGTTTTTCTATTGTAAAGTTTTTTCTAGCTACTATCTTTTGTAGAG
>CAZXOZ010000054.1:0-9916 GCA_964642805.1 uncultured Sulfurospirillum sp.
CTCTTTGACTCCTGCAAAATGAAGAGCGGCTCCTAGCATATCGGCTAGTTGCATCGCTATCTCATCAATCTCAAACTCAGCTTCTTCTAGTGCATCTGTTAAATTATTAGCCACTTTTAACTCCTTTGTTTGCTATTATGTCCATCACCTGTTTTCTGATATTATCATATACAAAACTATCTTTAAAGCTATTTAAGAGACCACCACTTGCATTTGGGTGCCCTCCGCCATTGCCTAGTCTTGCTGCCATTTTGCTTACATCTATCTTGCCATCAGCTCTCAGGCTTATAGTTTTTCTTGAGGTTATGTCCATAAAAAAATCAAAATTAGGATTTGCTCTTAAAAAATCATTGCCTATGACTGAAACATTGCCTATATTGTAGGTTAAGATTCCTTTAAATTCGCCATATTTTATCTGCATTTTATCTCTGTTTTTAGTGAGCATATTGACATTACATGTAGAGACTAGATTACTTAGTGTGTTCTCTTTATCGGTTTTAAAAT
Organism: uncultured Sulfurospirillum sp.; assembly: GCA_964642805.1. Classification (GTDB taxonomy): domain Bacteria; phylum Campylobacterota; class Campylobacteria; order Campylobacterales; family Sulfurospirillaceae; genus Sulfurospirillum_A. The sequence goes on from CAZXOZ010000054.1 coordinate 505, forward strand.
GAGCTTTTTTAATGGAGTGAATCGCCTCGTCTAGTGCTATGTGAGGATTTTGCTTTGAGAAGTATGGTTGGATATTTTTAAGTAAACTAAACATGTAGTGTGAGTTCTCTTTGTTAAACATAATCCTATTTATCTCTTTAGCCCCACTTATAAGCCCAAGGCAAACTTTACCAAGCTCAAACTCTGGCTTATCATCTAGCCAAATATCGACCGCATTGATAACATCTACTAGTTTTGAAAGCTCCCTGTTTTCGCCCATAATAGAGCTAAAAAAATCATAAGTAATCTTTGTAGCACTTCTTGTATGGTCTAGAAAATACCAATCAAACTCTTCTGCACAGTCTTGTCCACTTTTGTGATGGTCAAGCAGTAGAAGTTTAACATCTTTTTTGTTGGTTTTTACCTTGCCTTCGAGCTCTTTTGCTTGCTCCATCGTGAGATTTAAATCAGTTATAAGTATGAGATTGTTCTTTGACTCATCTGTGGCTATTGAGTGAATGATTTGATTTACTCTCTCATTTATCTCTCTTCCATAGTTTGAGTTTAAAAACTCTACACTTTTAAAAAAGTGATTTGTTACCATCTGACAGCCGTAGCCATCTAGGTCTGTGTGAGAGAGATGGTATATTTTATATGACATTTTTTTCCTTAAAGATTTTCTATTTCTATGCTACCCATGACTTCAAACTTTGCTTTTGAATCGATTTCAGCATGACTTAACACGACAATATCAAGCCCAAACTTCTCAAAAATATCGTTAAGTGCTTTTCTAAGTATCGGATCTACGATAATCACAACAGGTGCAACTCCTCGTTGTAGCTGTTTTGCTGCCTCATCACTCACTACTTGAACAAGCTTATTTATCTGCCCTATGTTCAATAGAAGCTCTCGCACTCCTTCTCTTTCCACAGAGGCATCTAATAGTTTTTGCTCGGTACTAGCATTAAAAGTGAGTAACTTAAGCATGCCTTCATCATCAATGTACTGCTTAGTTATCATGCGAGATAGCTTAGAGCGAACTTGCTCCACTATAATATCTATATTTTTAGTAACTTCTGCAACATCACTTATAGTTTCTAGTATAGTCAACAGGTCTTTGATTGGTATCTTCTCATGCAAGAGAGCCTTTAGAACTTTTTGTATAAGCCCAATTGTTGCTACTTTTAAGCAATCTTCTACTATTACAGGATAGCTCTCTTTTAGCTTATCAACAAGGTTTTGCACCTCTTGACGAGTAAGAAGCTCTTCAGCATAGGTTTTTATTAGCTCACTCATGTGAGTTGAGACTACTGTAGCTGGGTCAACCGTAGTATAGCCCTTTATGATTGCATCCTCTTTTATCTTAGGGTCAATCCAAAGGGCATCAAGTCCAAAAGCCGGCTCTTTTGTAGGCATGCCTTCAACTTTTTCAGTTACAAGTCCGCTGTCCATCGCTAGATACTTATCAGGATATATTTCACCCTCGCCGATAGTTATACCCTTTAGCATAAGCTGATATTGGTTTGGTTGTAGGTGCAGATTATCTCTAATCCTAACTTGCGGTATAAGGTAGCCAAAATCTCCTGCTATTTTACGCCTCATACTCTTGATTCGCTCTAGTAAATCACCGCCTTGCACAGGGTCAGCAAGCTTGATGAGTTGGTAGCCTAAATCTAGTTCTAAAATTTCAAGCTTTAGTATATCATCTAATGCAGCCTCTTCCTCTTTTTTCTCTTCTTGAGGACTTTTTTTAGATGGCTTAGGAGATTCTCCAGTTTTTAACTCAGAGAGTTTAGTTCCTACTTTGGGCTGTTTTTGCACACTGTATTGAGCAAGGAAACTCTCTAGGGAGAATGAGCCATCTTGTGTTTTTTTTGTAAGATATCCAAGACTTAAGAAGATAATCCCAATAAGCCCCAAAGATAGAGTAGGCAGGCCAGGAACCATAGCGAATACCACAAGAATGAAACCAACTATAACAAGTGCTCTATACTCACTAAAGAGTTGATCAACTGTACCTTCAGAAAAGTTTTTTCCATCATCGTCTTTGCTCGCTCTTGTTATGATGATACCAGTTGCGGTAGCAGATATGAGTGCAGGAAGTTGAGAGGCTAAACCATCACCAATAGTCAAGATAGTATATGTTTCGGCACTTACACTGATGTCTAAATCATGCTGAAAAGTACCAATAAGAAAGCCACCAATAATGTTTATAATGGTTATAATTATACTAGCAATGGCATCACCTTTTATAAATTTACTAGAGCCGTCCATAGCACCATAAAAATTCGCCTCTTGGATGATAGATTCTCGCCGCTCTCTTGCTGTTTTTTCATCTATGAGTCCAGCGTTAAGATCCGCATCTATTGCCATCTGTTTTCCTGGCATAGCATCAAGTGTAAATCTTGCAGCAACTTCTGCCACTCTAGTTGAGCCTTTTGTAATAACCATAAAGTTAATCAAAACTAAAATAGAGAATATAATAATACCAATAACATAGTTCCCACCGACAACAAACTGTCCAAAACTAGAGATGATACTACTAACAGCGTCAGTTCCCTCATGCCCTTTACTAAGTATCATTCTAGTGGTCGCTATATTTAAAGAGAGCCTATAGAGCGTTATAATCAAGATAAGAGTGGGAAATGTTGTCAAGTCAGTTGGTTTTGGTATATAGAGTGCAATCAAAATTATAAGAACAGATACGGCTATAGATATAGTAAGAAAAAAATCCAACAGCACACTAGGAAGTGGCACCACAATAATAGCAATAATAGCTACAATAAACGCTACAACAGTTAAGTCCTTAGCCTTAACAATAGTCTTTATAAAGGGAGCAATTATATTAATGATTTTTTTTTGTTTAGGTGCCATATAAACCTTAAATGAGTTATTTAGTTAATCAGAGGGTTCAATTATATCTTTAAGCGACATATTATCTAAAAAATCATCAATTTTAGATTGAAGTCTATTTAAAAAGGGCAGAATTTTACAAAATTCTGCTTTGTTGCTAGGACAGATCCCATTTTCAGTAGTACATTCAAGGACTTTTGTTGGTTTTTTTTCTGCAATTGTAATAATCTTCTTCAAAGAGAGATTGGCTGGGTTTTTTACGAGGAGAAAGCCACCTCGTGCACCTTTGAAGGATTTTAGTATCCCATTTTTTGCAAGTGATTGTAGGATTTTTGCTAAAAAGCTTTTTGATATATCTAGTTCAGATGATAGGGTTTCAACATCTTGAGGAGTCTTTCGTTGTGAAATTATTATCAGCGAAAGAAGGGCATACTCACTTGCTTTGGTTAATAGCATATACAATCCTTATTATGAGTATAATTATACTAAATACTTACTTGCTTTTTTATTATATAGAGAGACTATATTATTTTTAAAGATAGATTTTGTTTATTTAGATATAATTTATTTCCCCATTTTTTGGGAGATTATACCAATTTGGAGGTCATCATGGCTTTGGATTCGGCGAAAAAATTAGAAATCGTAAAAGAATTTGGTGCTAGTGAAGCTGATACAGGTTCACCTGCTGTGCAAATCGCACTTTTAACTTTTAGGATAAGAGAGTTAACTGAGCATTTGAAAATCAACAAGAAAGATCACTCTTCTAGGCTAGGACTATTGAAACTAGTTAGTACTAGAAAGAGATTGATGAAATATCTCAAAAGAAAAGATTATGCTAAGCACAATGAGATAGCTACAAAACTCTCAATAAGAGTCAAATAGTTTTAGGAGCTCACTTGAGCTCCGTTTACCTTTCTGCTAAAAACCCTTCCCAAATATTTTTATACGATAAACCGTACAAAAATCTGCTTATTTATTGTTAAATTGTAAAAAACTGTATAAAAAACAGATAAAATTGTTTAAAATGGTTGTAAAATGATTTTATTTTGGTATAATTCATTGTATTTTAGTTATATTTAGGTGTAATTAAAACAATATTGGTTAAACTCTTTTCTATGAAGACAAAAGACATATTTAATCTGCTTCACAATGCAGTAGAATCAAAATTTCTTGGAAAGAAGATTAGCCAACGAGAGATGGCAATCAGACTAGATATTTCGATGAGAACATATCAAGATTGGAAGCTGGGAAACTCTCAGCCACAATCAGCAATCGCTATTTTTAAAATGCTAACCGAGCTAGACGATGATGATGTCTTGCATGTAGTAAGACGAATAAGACGAGCTCTAAAGGAGAATTAGTGGGCACTGCTATTACAAAACAAGAGAAAGAGGCATTAGATGAGCTATTTTTAGCCATGAAAGAGAGACAGAACTTCTTAATAAGACTCCAGAGCTCTAGGAAAGATATAATACACACTTTAAAGAGACTACTCAATAAGCAAAAAAGCTTAAGACGCTACTAGTAGTCTGCACTTGTATGACAAATCTTTGCAGTTCTATTGCATAATTTGGGCTTAAGCAAAATATTGATACTATTTCACTGTTGAAAAGTTTTAATTTAAATTGATTGAGAGACTACATTTGAAGCATTTATTGCTATTTTTTATTGTGTGTTCTGCAGTGGTTCAGGCGAATAATTTTCGTGATGGTGTGATTGCCTATAAAAAAGGTGACTATGTTACAGCAAGAACTTTTTTAATTAAATCACTTGAAGTTGATAAAGTCTCTAATGCTAGTCATATATTGGGAAAGATATATTTGCATGGTAAAGGTGTTGAGGCTGACACTAATAAAGCGATAAAATATTTTGAATTTGCCCAAAAATTTGGAAATATAATAGCTGGTTGTTATGCAAGTAGCGCATACATGGATAAAGGCGTAGTTAGTTGGGGCATACTAGAGGATGGGCTAGCTAAAGGCTTGATGAATGATGTTGCGTTTTGTATAAAAGTAGTCGATAGATGGCAAAATAAAATTGAGTTTGAATATAGTCACTAGCTAGAAATCTACCTACTTTTTATAGGTACCCTTAAAATATCATAACAGTTATGACGGCGATATAGAACTACTATAGATTCACACCTAAACATCCACTTATGTTCATTTTGGTTGAGAAATAAAATTATATATTTAATGGCTCAATTATATTGAGTATACTACACTAAACTTTATACTTGACAAGACTACACTCAATGTTGTATAATGCTATCAGCAATTGAACAAAAAGAGTGCCAATGACCAAGAGAGATATCATACTTGAAGCGATAATTCAAGAGTATTTAAACTCAGGAGAGCCTATAGGTTCATCAGAGTTACAAAAGTGCATGGATATAGATATGTCGCCTTCAACCATAAGAATATATCTCAATAGACTCTCTCAAGAGGGTGCTTTAGTTCAGTTGCATGTTAGTAGCGGAAGAGTACCTACTCATAACGCTCTTATTGAGTATTGGCAAGATAGACTTAATCCTAGAAGGGTTTTAGAGATAAAGAGTATTGAAAGATTTGAAAACTCTGTTGATAAGCATGGGCTTTTTTGTGTTGCTCAGAAAAATTCGGTAGAGCTTCTTAAGGAGATTATAGAGGTTGAGAGTAGATTTCTTATTCTCGCTTTTGATACTAAAGAGGTTATTTTGAAGTATAGTGACCAAGCAAAAAGATTTTTATCAAATTTGATTGGATCTGAGATGAGAGAGTTAAAAAACATATCCGCTCAAGTGGGACTCTATGAGTTGCACGATAAGCTTCAACAGATACTGAGTTTTGAGCCTCTTATAAGTATTGGCGAGAATCAGCTCTATGAGATAGCGAAACAGATGAGTGATATTAGCTTCATTGAGCGACTTTTAAACTATGAGTTCTCTTTTGGATTAAAAGATGGGCTATATTTTGATGGTTTTGTGCCGTATGGGTGTCTAGCTGTAAAGCAATTAGCTGTTATAGAGGATGAGAATGCGAGTCTGTTTTACTTTGGTGAGATAGGCTGTAATTTTGAAGACTTTTTAAGTCAAGGAGATGTTAAGTGAGTAAAAAAACGAAAGAGCAAGATATTAATGAAGATGAAGTCATGCAAGAAGAGCAAGTTGAAGTTGTGGATGAAGTGGAAGATACTCCACAGGCCGATGAAGTTGATACCTTAAAAGCTAAAGTAGCTGAGCTAGAAGATAAATATTTAAGAGCAAATGCAGAGTTTGAAAACATGAAAAGAAGAGTTGAGAAAGAGAAAATGAGTGCAGTTTCTTATGCAAATGAGCAGTTTGGACGAGACATGCTCTCTATAATTGATGCTCTTGATTCAGCTTCAGCTCTTAAGGAGAGTGAGGATATAAAGCCTGAAGATCTTTTTGAAAAAGTAAAAGAGGGTATTGAACTAACTGTTGAGCAGTTCAAGAAGTCATTTGAAAAACATGGGATTGAACCAATAGACACACAAGGAGAATTTGATCCAAATTTTCATAATGCAGTTATGCAGGTTGATGATGAAGAGAAAAAAAGTGGAGAAATTTTACAAGTTTTTCAAAAAGGATACAAGATAAAAGACAGAGTGCTAAGACCAGCCATGGTTAGCATAGTAAAGTAAACAGTAAATCTAGGCGATAGCCTAAGCTTTAGTAGCGAGGAATTTTCAAGGGACTTGTTCCTTGAAAAGGAGACAGTAAAATATAAAGGAAGTAGTAATGGGAAAAGTAATTGGAGTAGATTTAGGAACAACAAACTCTTGTGTGGCAGTATATGAGAGAGGAGAGAGTAAGGTTATAGCAAATAAAGAGGGAAGAAATACCACCCCTTCGATAGTAGCTTTTACAGATAAGGGTGAAGTTTTAGTGGGTGAGACTGCCAAAAGGCAAGCAGTTACAAATCCAAAAAGAACTATTTACTCTATAAAAAGAATTATGGGTCTTATGAGCAACGAAGAGACGACTAAAGAGGCTAAAAAAAGACTTCCTTATAAGATAGTTGATAGAAATGGTGCTTGTGCTATTGATATTGAGGGAAAAGTCTATACTCCTCAAGAGATTAGTGCGAAAGTTCTTATGAAACTAAAAGAGGATGCAGAGGCATTTTTAGGCGAAGAGGTAACAGATACAGTTATCACCGTTCCTGCTTATTTTAACGACTCTCAAAGAAAGGCTACAAAAGAGGCTGGTGTCATTGCTGGGTTAAATGTTCTTAGAATTATCAACGAGCCAACTTCGGCAGCACTAAGCTATGGACTTGATAAGAAAGATGCTGAGAAGATTGTAGTTTATGACCTTGGTGGTGGTACATTTGATGTTACAGTTTTAGAGACTGGCGATAATGTAGTAGAGGTTTTAGCAACTGGCGGTAACGCATTTTTAGGTGGAGATGATTTTGATAACCGCCTAATCGACTGGTTAGCAGATGAGTTCAAAAAAGATACAGCAATTGACCTTAAAAATGATGTCATGGCTCTTCAAAGACTTAAAGAAGCTGCTGAAAATGCTAAAAAAGAGCTTTCTGCTGCAACAGAAACAGAGATAAACCTGCCATTTATCACAGCAGACGCATCAGGACCAAAGCACTTAGTTAAAAAACTAACTCGTGCAAAATTTGAGTCTATGATAGAGGATTTAGTAGATGAGACTATCACGAAAATTGCAGAAGTTGTAAAAGATAGTGATTTAGCAAAAGATGAGATAAAAGAGATTATTATGGTTGGAGGGAGCACAAGAATCCCACTTGTTCAGGAGAAGATAAAAGCATTTTTTGGAAAAGAGTTAAATAAGTCTGTAAATCCTGATGAGGTGGTTGCTATTGGAGCTGCAATTCAAGGTGCTGTCATAAAAGGTGATGTTAAAGATGTTCTTCTTCTTGATGTTACTCCTCTAAGTCTGGGAATCGAGACTCTCGGTGGAGTTATGACAAAGCTTATTGAGAAAGGGACAACTATACCTGTAAAGAAGACTCAAACTTTTTCAACAGCAGAAGATAATCAACCAGCAGTAACTATCAATGCAATCCAAGGTGAGAGAGAGTTTTCAAGAGATAATAAGTCTTTAGGGCAGTTCAATCTTGAAAGCATACCACCTGCTCCAAGAGGTGTGCCTCAGATAGAAGTTGCATTTGATATCGACGCAAATGGTATATTGGTTGTAAGCGCAACTGATAAAGCAACAGGAAAAGCTCAAACTATTACAATTTCAGGCTCAAGCGGACTTGATGATTCTGAGATTGAGAAGATGGTAAAAGATGCTGAGCTTCACAAAGAGGAAGATAGTAAGCGAAAAGAGGCAGTTGATGCTAGAAATCAAGCTGATGCTTTAGCTCATCAAACAGAAAAATCTCTAAGTGAGATAGGTGACTCAATAAGTCCTGAAGATAAAGAGCTTATTGAGACAAAACTAAAAGAGTTAAAAGATGTTTTAGCTGATGAGAGTGCGACAAAAGAGCAGATTGATGAGAAGGTAAAAGCTCTTAGTGAAGCTAGTCATAAGCTTGCAGAAGCTATGTATAAAAAAGATGAAGCTGGAAAAAAGCCTGATTCAGAACCAAAGAGTGCTAAAAAAGATGATGATGTTATTGATGCTGAAGTAGAGTAGTAAGCTCTGTTGCCGCTTTTAAAGCGGCAATAGTTATTTTCTAAGAGAAAAATTAAGAGATTTTTCCATGTTTATAGCCTCATCTCTTCCGTAGACAATAATATCTTTGTCAGCATCAAGATTTAATCGATCTATTTTATCTGGATACTCATTGAAGTTTAAGATATGTTTTATTGCATTTATTCTGGCTTTTTTCTTGTTGTCACTTTTGATGATTGTCCAAGGAGCAGTCTCTGTGTGAGTGTAGTGTAGCATCATAAACTTTGCTAGCGTATACTCGTTCCAAAGCTCTTGTGATTTTTCATCAACTGGTGAGAGTTTGTGCTGCTTGAGTGGATCTAGCTTTCTTGATTTAAATCTTTTGGCTTGCTCCTCTTTTGATACAGAAAAGTAAAACTTAAATATTTTTATATTTTCTCCAGCGAGCATGCTCTCAAAGAGCGGAACATCTTTTAAGAATTTTTGCTGTTGCCTCTCTGTACAAAACCCCATAACAGGTTCAACCATAGCTCTGTTGTACCAACTTCTATCAAAAATTACAATTTCTCCTGCGTGAGGCAGATGGCTCACATATCTTTGAAAATACCACTCTGTTCTTTCGACTTCAGTTGGCTTTTCAAGTGCAACTACTCTTGCTACTCTTGGGTTTAGATGTTCTGTAATTCTTTTTATCGTTCCACCTTTTCCAGCAGCATCTCTTCCTTCAAATATCATAAGAATTTTAAGACCCTTCTCTTTCACATGTCTCTGCAATTTCATAAGTTCAATTTGTAAAAGGTTAAGCTCTTTTTCATACTCTAGAGTCTCCTTTTTTACCCATATCTGCACTTTTGAGCCATTTTTTTTGCTACTAGTATTGTCTTTATACACCTCATTCACTATATACTCCTTTTATTTTTATATATAGAGCCACTTGCAAATTACCAAAAAACCCCACAATTTAAGCTAAATTAAATC
>CAZXOZ010000055.1:0-9376 GCA_964642805.1 uncultured Sulfurospirillum sp.
AGTTTTCTCTTTTTTAAATTTTTTATTTAACTGCTTGAGCCATATCCCACATTGGCATAAATATACCAAGAGCCATCAAAAGAACCATACCAGCTATAAAAGCTAAAAGTATAGGCTCAATATAGCTTGCAATATTATCTATAATATCATTAAACCTTGACTTAAAATAGTTTGTGACTTTATCAAGCATTTTATCAAGTGTTCCGCTCTGTTCACCTGCATGAATCATCTGAATTAGCATTCCTTCAAAAAGACCAGTCTCCTTGAAAGACTCTGTCAAAGAGACACCCCTGCCAACAGAGGTGTTAACTGCGGCTAATTGCTTTTTTAGATGCACATTATCAAGTGTTAAGAGTGCGGTATCTAAAGCATCTGATATAGGAATACCTGCACGGATTAGCTCAGTAAAGACAAGAGTAAATCTACTAAGAGTTGCATAAAATGTTATATTGCCAATGAGATAGACTTTTAGTATATATCTGTCATATTTGGCTTTAAACTCTTCACTATTTCTAAGAAGGTATTTAAATGTTATAATTATAACAATAAGTCCTATTAGTAGTAGATGACCATAGTTATTTACCATATGCTCCATATGAAGTAGAATTTTTGTAGGAAGAGGAAGATCAGCTTTTAATTTTTCAAAAATACTTTTAAATTTTGGAACAACATATACCATTAAGATTGTAAATGCAACACCAATTGCTACTATGACAGTAATAGGGTATCTTAAGGCTTTTTTAAATTTTTGTCTATTTTCTTCTATCTCCTCTAAAATCTCAGCAAGCTTCTCAAGAGATTCAGCCATATTACCAGTGCTTTCTCCTAGCTCAACCATAGCGATGGTAACATCACCTAGCTCATATCTAAAACTCATCATAGCTTCGGTTAGGCTAAGCCCTGAGTTTAGATCGTCATCAATTCGTTCAAATATCTTTTTAAGAGTTGTGTCAACAGTAGCACCTGAAACATCCTTTATACTATCATGTATAGATATACCAGCATCTGTCATAACCGCTAGCTGCCTAATCGCAGCTATCAAGTCTTTCATTTTTATACTTTTTTTGATTAGCATATCCATCATGTTATTTTTAAAATTTTCTAGTTGATCCTCTACTGGAGCAGAAGTCTCCTTTGCACTTACTATAACACCTGGAGTTTTTGATTTAGCCATACCAATAGCATCGCCTCTATTTTGAGCCTTCATAACCTTAATAACTCTTTTCCCTTTAAAGAGGGAGTGTATTTCATAATACTTCATGATTTTGCCACCCTTGTTATTTCATCTAGTGTTGTTATTCCGCGTGCTGCTCTTATTATACCATCTTGAAACATATCTGTAAAACCTTCACTCACTGCTTGCTCATAAATTGCTTTTTTGCTTTCACTTCCAGCTATCATGCTTGACATCTTTTCACTTATAGGAAGAATCTCTGACAACATCTCTCTTCCTTTGTAGCCAGTTTGTGAGCACTTCTCGCAACCAATATGTTTATAAAATTGAAAATCATTAGAGAGGTATTTTTTTATATTGTCAAAAACTGATTGTGGAAGAGTAATTTTAGTTCTGCAGTGAAGACAAAGTTTTCTAACAAGTCTTTGAGCCTCTATGGCAACTAGAGATCCACTTAGAAGATATGGCTCAATTCCCATATCCACAACTCTTGTTATTGCACTAACAGCATCATTTGTGTGTAGAGTTGAGAACACTAAATGACCAGTTAGTGCAGCTTGAACTGCTATGCGAAGAGTATCAGAGTCTCTAACTTCACCAATCATAATAATATCAGGGTCTTGTCTGAGTATAGACTTTAGTGCAGTTGCAAAAGTAAGTCCTGCTTTATGATTTACTTGAACTTGTTGAGTAAGATTTAGCTGGTACTCAACTGGATCTTCTACAGTAATTATTTTAGTTTCTATATTTTTTATGGCATTTAGTGCAGCATAAAGTGTTGTTGTTTTACCACTTCCTGTTGGCCCTGTAACAAAAATAATACCATAAGGTGTTTTCATAGCTTTGCTAAATTTTTTAAAGTTATTTGGGTGCATTCCTAAGTCTTCAATATTTATCATAACTTTCGACTTGTCTAATATACGAATTACTATCGACTCACCATTAAGTATAGGGAGGGATGAAATTCTAAAGTCAAACTCTTTATTAAGTACTGACATTGAAAAACGACCATCTTGAGGTTTTCTTTTTTCAGCTATATCCATATTTGATAGTAGTTTTATTCTTGAAGCTAAAGGAGGGTATATGTCTTTTTCAAATATAAATGTCTCATTTAGCATACCATCTATTCTAGCACGCACAATACAGTTGTTTTCAGTCGGCTCTATGTGAATATCACTTGCACCTGATAAAATTGTAGTTTTTATTATTATCTCTATAAGTCGTAAAATCCCTGAGGACTCTTGAGGATTTTCAGCAGCACTTGATGTTATCTCTTTTCTTATCTCATCAATTAGCCCTTTGATGCTTTGGCTCATTTCTGCCTTATTAAGATATTTTTCAATCTGAAATGGCTCAGCAACAACATATTTAACAAGTTTTTTTGAAAACAATCTTTGAACACCCTCTTGAGCATTCATGTTTGTTGGCTCGATCAATGCAATATAGGCATTAATCTCATCCTCTCTTATCGGAAGAGCACCAAATTTCTTAAGCTGAGAAAATGGCAATTTAGCTAACATTTTATAGTCAATATCAACAGAATCTAGGTCAATAAACTTTAGTTTTAGATTTTTTGCTAACTCTTTTAAGAAAAAAACTATATCAACAGCAAAGTTATCGTTTATTTCACCAAGCTTTATATAGCCATTTTTATAAAACTCAATAATTAGCATCAATAGGTCTTCTTTAGTAAAAAAACCACTTTGCACAAGAATGCTACCAAGTAATTTTTTAGAGACCTTTAACTCTTTTAGTATTTGATCTGAACTACTATTGTCTATTATTCTATTTTGGACTAAGTAGTTTAAAAAGTTATCTGTTTTATTGTTCATGATTTACCAATATGTCCTCTCTTTAGTCATTTTACCATCTTTATAGGTTCTAAGAAATATTTTTTTAGTTTTTTGATGAGTTTCTACCGATAGTTTATAAGATATATCACTATTTTCCTCATCAATAAACCAATATGCATCATTTTTATAGCTATAGTCCCCATTTACAAATTTATCAAAAACTATAGATAAAATATAGTCTGTTTTTGGTAAATTGACATAAGATATGTCAACACCATCGATTAAAGCATGATATAAAAGTTTTTTTTGAAAAAGAATAGTTGCGTAATATGCCGCATTTTCTCTAGCTTGTGCTGTTTTGTGTAATTTTATAATAGGAAGTATGGTTCTGTTTACCATATCAACTTCTAGGCAAGAGTGCGCATACATATTTAAAAACTTTTCATTATTTCTATATTTAGTATATAAATCACCAGCCTTAAGACAAACTTTTCTATAATTCTTCTCTTTATAAAGCTTAATTAGCCCCTCTTTATCCACAGCACTTAGTAGTGTAGATAGTAGTATAAGTATTATTCCAGTCCTATAAATCATCAGTATCTCCGAGCTCTATTTTTTGTAGCAGGATGCTTAATCTTTTTGAGCTATTATTCGAAAGATAAGCTTTTAATGCTTTTATAGCATCCTCTTTTTGGTTAAGTTTAACTTTGGCTTTTGCAAACCAATACCAGCTTTGGATGCTTTGTGCATCCGTATCATTGGCTGTTAATGCCCAAGTTAAAGCACTTTTATATTTTTTTTCACTATAAAACTTTTCTGCAAGCATAAGTGCAAATACAATATTTGAAGTCGAATAATATCTATTTTTTAAGTAGTTGATTGTATCCATCTCTTGCATCTCTAATGATATACTTGGACTCTTTTTCTTGATAATAGTTTTTGGATCATTTTTTTCTATACTAATAGTAGATTGCGTAATTTTATTTTGATTTTGGGCAATAAAGGTATCTTTTTTTTCTTGAAATGGTAGATTTAGTATTAAGAAACCACTCGAAGAGAATAGGTCATTTTTATGTTTTGATGGCATAAGCTTAAAATCATATGGCTTTAAATTTACACTATTTTGATTTATTTTGGGAAATACAACTACTGTCTTCTCAACCTTCTCAACCTTCTCAACCTTCTCAACCTTTTTGACAATAGTTGTAGTATTGATTTCATTACTTAACGCTTTTTGTGTAGTTTTATTGAAATATAAAATACTATTTTTAGCAAAAAAAGATAAAGCAAGAATTAAAATAAGGATTGGAGCTGTTATCATAATATTCTGCTTGATTTTATATCTAATCCATTTTTTTTCTAACTCAAAAATCTCTTCAGTATTAAACACTAATCATCCCTAAGTTAATAGCTGCCATTTCTAAATATTTTGGTTTGAGAGATTCTCTTCTTAGGGTAGAAGGCTTATTTTTATCATAATACTCTAATATTTCAAATAATTTATACATGAGTTTATTGATAGTTCTTAGGTTCCCTTTTGTGGTTTTCATAAGTATTTTATAGTGAGAGTCTTTAAATAGTGAAAGGTATTCAAATTTATTGTGAAAAAGCATTTTTTTTTCTATATATGCTCTTACTTCATTAGGTGAAGAGTTATGTAGCTCTATAGTCTCCCAAATTCTTGTTTTAAAGTAGTCTTTTGCTAAGATATCCTCTTTTTCTGTCTTGTGGACAGTAAATAGAAATTTAAATTTTCTTGAGTCTGACATGAGTCTAATTTTTTCTATTAGCTCCTCTGGATAAAGCTGAGCTTCATCTATAAGTACAGTTACCGATTCTTTATCATTAAGCTTATTTGAAGCAAGAGTTAAAAACTCATTATAGCTAGAAAATTTTGGTGATTTTTCATTAAACATGTTTTGATAGAGAGCTGTTAAAAACTGTGTTTCATCAAAAAAAGGTCTTGGAAAAAAAACTATATCTTTTTTATACCTATAGTCATTATAGATTTTTTGCAATATAAATGTTTTGCCAGTCCCCGGTTTACCAAAAAAAAGAATTAACTTTAGGGGCTTATTGAGGGTCTGTACAAGCTTCTCATATGCTACAGCTGATTTATCTAGGTTTACATAATCAAATACCTCTCCATCAACAAATATATTCTTAATTTGTGTGTAATTACTGTTCATACACTCTCTTGGAGAAGCCTAGGTCTTTTAAAGTTGCTCTTGTATTGTCTTTTGGTCCAATAATTCTTGGTGTAATCACAAATATCAACTCACTTGTAATTTTTCTCTGCTCTTCGTGCCTGAAGGCACCACCAAGAAGAGGAATACTGCTTAGCAGAGGAACACTTGTTTTGTCATTAGTTTCACCATGAGTAATTAGTCCACCCAATATAACAGTATTTCCATTTTTTACTTTTACAATTGTTGAGAGCTTCTTTTCAGATGTATCAGGAGCAATTTCTCTAGGAGTAATTTGCTTGCCATCATCATCAGAGTATTTAAAATTGCTTACTGCTGGATTTATTCTTAAAATAATCTCATTGCTGTTAGTTATTTGAGGAGTGATGTTGAGTAGTACACCAATAAAAATAGAGAAGTTATCAAAAGATTCACTTACAGTTCCTGTGTTATCAGCACTATTTTCAGTGCTTCTTACTCTATAGTTTATATTGTCACCAATTGTAATTAGTGCTTGTTGATTGTTCATTGAGAGAACTTTAGGGCTAGATATAACTTGTGTGTCACCATTTGCATTTAAAAAGTCAATTAATCCCGTCATTGTAAAAACAGCATCATTTACTATGGATACTGTTGATGCTCCTGAGCTAACCCAGCCAGCTGTATCATTTACCCAGCCAGCTGTATCATTTGCTGCAGTTTTACTTCCTAGCGTTAAATCAAATTTTGACCAATTAACACCTTGCTCATGTCCCTCTTCAAGATTGACTGCTAAGATAGTTACATCTATGAGAACTTGTTTATGTAGGCTTTTTTGCATCTTTTTTAAATAGTTTTCAACTCTAAGTAGTTGCTCTTTTGTTCCCGTTACAGTTATAAGTCCTGCATTTTGGTTTACAATAGGGGTATTTGCTATATACTCTTCAGCACCTGTATTCATAAGTGATATAACTTCCGCCTGAATAGTAGACCAGAAGTCAAATGTCTCAACAGAGTTAACGGTATGATCTCCGCCTCCTGATGCTGCTCCACGACCTGTATCACCCTCCGTGATAATTGCATCAACAGAAGCATTTAAGTTAGCTGTGCCTTGTCTTACCGAGGTTACATAGTCAACTTTAAAAGTTTTTGTTTTCAGAGCAGAAATTCTTAAAAAGTTTTTATCATACTCGTAGTAGAGATCATTGTCCGAGATGAGAACTTCAAAAATTTCATCAAGTGAAAGATCTTTGATATTAATACCATATAGCTCATTCTGTATCAAAGTTGAGGCAGTAGCATCTTTTATTATAATACTAAAATTACAATTATGAGCAATCTGAGTTAGTAATTCAATGTGCGTAATTTTTTCTGCTGTTTTTATATTGAACATCTTATAGTCACAACTCTTAGCAGCACTTAATGGTTGACTCAAGATAGCTATAAAAGCTATCAGTATGAGATACTTACTTTGATGAAAATTTAATTTTACTAGCATCGTTTTCCCTTATAAAAAGTTCCTTTTTAGAGTGCTCATTTTTTATGACTACACTATTTCTTTTAATACTTACAAGATAAAAGTTATCAATTTCATTATTTAACTCATACCATTCTCCATTTATCTTTGCCCTATTGTTGATAATTGCACTCAGGGTGTAAGTAATCTCTTTAATTGTCACATTGCTATCATTTACAATAATCTTATTATCGATCATAACGAAAGGATTTTTAACTGCTTCAATTTTTGTATTTGGTATACCAGTTCGTTTTTTACTAATTTGAGTAAAAAGCTTATCATAACTGGCTATTTTATTTTTAAGATTTTTAGAAAGATTTTCTTTTGCTACTCCCGAAGAGAACAAAAGCAGTAGCATTAATATTATATTTTTCAATATTTCATCCCCCATACAGCAACATCAAGAGTGCCTACTATAGTATCACTACTCTCTAAGTTTAAATTATTGATATCAACAACAAGGTCACTCTCTTCTAGCTCATTTATAAATTTTAAAATATCTATAAAATCACCATGAAAGTCTACTTTAACAGTCAAAACTTGTTTTATCTCTTGTAGGTTTGGTTCAAAAAAACTACTACCTATTAGCCTAAGCTTAACACTATATTTTTGCCCTATTAAGGCAATCGAGTCTATGAACTTCGCCCAATTTTTATCATTAAAAAGCAGATATGATAGCTCTTTTAATCTTTTGTCTACATGTGCATTAGCAAACTTGGTATCACTTAAGATCTGTTTTTGTTTATCTACCTCGGTAGTCATTTTTTTTATAATATAGTTTTCATCACCACCTCTTGTTACAGAGTTAAGATAAGCAATCTCCTGATTGAGTTTACTATTTATGCTCTTGTGTGAATTTTTTGTTTTTTTTAGCATCTTCTCCGTAACAGGAAAGACAGATGAATAGACAACAAAGCCTATAACAACAAAAAGAATTAAGAAGAGCAGTGAGAGCTCGCTACTCTTCTTGTCTTTAAGAAAATTATCAATTTTATCAAATGTATTAGGTTTAATCATAATGTAAGTCCTATCACTATCTGACTAAAAAAAAGATTCTCTTCCGAGTTTTTCTCTATTTTATCAGTAGTTATTCTGTATTTTTTAAGTTTTGTTAACTCTTTAATATACTCTGTTATCATTTTTTCATTTTCATTTTGAACTGAAAGTTTTATGCTGTTTTCACTATAGTTTATAATAGAAATTTTAGAGTTAAAGTTATTGGAGATTTCAATTAGTTCAACTAATATAAGAGCTTTCATAGGGTAATCGGTTTTTTTCTTATGTATTTGAGTTAATAGTTTTTTTCTAAAATCTAACTTATCAGATTCAATTTTCACTAAGCCAACTATTTTTTCTCTATCTTTTTTCAGCTTGTCAACCTTTGCTCTAATTATATTTGCCTTTTTATTGGCAACTCTATACTCTTTTGTAGCTTTATCTATCTCAATTTGCAAAAACCTAACATGCCCATATTGGTAAGCCGGATAAGCAAAGCTGATAACAAGACTTGCTATAGCTATACTCATTAGTTTGCCAACTGGCCTTTGTCTAAAAGGAGGCGGTCTTCTGAAAACAGAAAAATTCAGCTTGTCATCACTATTTTCAATATAAGCCTGTGCGGTTAGAGACATCAATATATGCAGTTGGTCTACATACCACTCTTTTGAATTAATAGCGATATTAAAGTTAAATTCATAGGATTCAAGTCCAAGGTAGCTTTTTGCATACTCATCTACACCAATAAATGCACCAACTTCAGAACCTATATAAATCTTATCAATATTTTCAATATTATATGATCGTTTTGCAAATATTATGACATCGTTTATATAGAGAAAAAGTTCACCAAAAAGTTGCATAAGAAAAGATTGATATGAGATATTTGTACTTTTAAGACCCTCTGTTGTAAGAAGTTTGTAAAAGTCTTCTTCATCTATTCTTTCACCAATAAGATCACAAAACTTCTCTATTAACTCAGTCAATGAGTAGTGAAGTGATTTTGAATATAGGTATTCACCGTTTCTATATATAGCTAAAAAAGCATCATGTTTTTGAAAATATACAAAACAATCTACACCCTCAGACTCTAAAAGTGCTTTTTCATACAAGGATGATATGAGAAAAGGTGCAGTTGTCACATAGTCAATATAGCCGGTTTTTTTTCTTATTTGGGAAAGCTGCTTTT
Organism: uncultured Sulfurospirillum sp.; assembly: GCA_964642805.1. Classification (GTDB taxonomy): domain Bacteria; phylum Campylobacterota; class Campylobacteria; order Campylobacterales; family Sulfurospirillaceae; genus Sulfurospirillum_A. Next base: position 8,834 of record CAZXOZ010000055.1, read on the forward strand.
CGACTAGAGTAGCATCAATTGCAAAAACAGTAAAAACTCTATTTTTTACATCATTAGTTTCTGATTCTAAATAGGTGATACTGTAGTTGACTGTAGAGTCAAGACCAAGCTCATCATAAACTTTTATTTCAATAGCATCCTTAAGGTCAGCCTCAGGAATATTTCTACTAAGTTCAATTGATGTGTTGATTACATCCTTGCTCTGTATATAGGATATGAAAAATGAACTTTTGCTACTTTTTTCTAATCTAAAAGGGCGAACCTCATTTTTTGCATACTTATATGACTGCAACGATGTTGGATCAATTGAGATAATTTCAGAGAAACTCTGTTTACCACTTTTTTCTGCCATGTTTCCACCTAAACTTTAACTAAGTATATGAATACTTTGAATATACTAAGAAATCACAATAAATTAAATCTACTCTAAAATATAACCAACTTTACTTAGTAGATTTTTATCTTGACTCCACCCTTGTTTTACAGCAACAAAAACTTTAAGAAAAATTTTCTTATTAGCAAACTTTTCTATAGATTTTCTAG
>CAZXOZ010000056.1:0-9216 GCA_964642805.1 uncultured Sulfurospirillum sp.
AAAAGGTACTCTTATAAGTTTTTTAAAATAAGAAATGCGATAGACCATATAATAGCCTCTAGCTCTATGTTTGAACGATACATAGAGGGCTCGTTCGAGGTACATAGATATAGCTATCTTGTAGCAAAGTATGGTAATGCAAACAGATGGCAAGTTAGTAAAAAAGGCAAAGGAAAGCACCTTGGAAGAGGGTTTAGTGACCATTTTGCTATATCTGCTTATTTTAGCACCAATAAGAAAAAAAGAGCTGAACCGAAATCTGTAAATATAAAAGAGCTTATAAAAAAAGACAATGGCAGAGTAAATTTTCTTTTAGAGGATGTCATGATTGTTCATAAAGGCAAGTTTGGTGTTGTTATAGAAGATAAAAATAGAGATACAATCTACATGCATAGACCTGATTATAGCTTTGAAGTTGGAGATATCCGCTCTTTACATGTAAAGAAGATTGGAGAATATAAGGGCAAAAAACAGATTACTCTATCACTGGAGGTGCCCTAAATCAATGAAAAAGAGAATTTTCTTTTTTTAGGTTAGAATCAATATAGGCAACAGCGATAGCATACTCTCCGTCGTGAGTAATACTTAGAGCGGTGTTAGTTATCTCAAACTTTTCTACAAGGAACCTTGAGAGGGTAAAGTAGGGGGCACTTTTTTCATCTTTGTAAATTTTTATATCAAAGAAACTGCATTTTTTGCTTATGCCTAACCCCAAAGCTTTACTTATAGCCTCTTTTGCTGCCCAATAACCTGCATAAGATGTTGATGATGATGCAAGTTTTATCTCATCATCATCAAGAAATCTTTTTAGTGCTTTTTTACCAAAACGGTTCTGCATTTTTTCTATTCTACTTATCTTTACAGTATCAATGCCTATCACTATTGGACTACAAAATCTGTAAAAAAGATATTTTTTATCTGCCCATCTGCTAAGACTTCGTTGATTCTGTTTACCATCTCATCTTTTAGGCGATCTTTGCCTTTCATAGTGCTTACCTCTTCAAAAGTTTTTGATGATAGAGTGCGGATTATGATATCCCTAATAAGAGATTTTTTCATATCCATCTCACTAGATAGCCTTTCTGAGTCTAACTCAATATCAAGATCTACTTTTAGAAATTTTCCTCCACTTTCACTAAGTAGGTTTACTATAAATGTATCCATAGGATACATAGGTCCAATAGTTAGAAAATCTGTAGAGCGTTTAGTTGCTTTTCTCTGTGCTGGAGTAGATTGAGAGGTTTGCTGTTGTACTGCAGGTGCTTCATTGCTGTCTCCTAGCAAGAGAAAAGCTGCTAGCGCACCACCAATTAAGAGAATAGCCAAAAGTGCTACTATTAAAATAAGTACCATGTTTCCGCCAGATTTTTTTTGTTCTACTTCTTCTGTTTCATTTTCTGCCATTACTTATCCTTTTTTTGTTATTCATATATCGTTGTATTATATTATAAATTTAATTAAAGCTACATCCACTCAATAAGCTTTGAGACTTCATCTATCTCGTAACACTTAATTCCAGCTATATTTTTAGTCGGCTTTGATGGTATTATCGCTTTTGTGAAGTGTTGAGATTTTGCCTCTTTGAGTCTTTGGTCTTGATAGTATATATCTCTAATGTCTCCTGTTAGGCTCACTTCGCCCATAAAGATAGTGTCTTTACTTATGGGTCGGTTTCTAAAACTACTGATGATTGCTGCGATTATCGCTAAATCTGCTGAAGTCTCAGTTATTTTAATGCCACCCGTTATATTTATGAAAACATCATACTGATTAAATGGTAAATCAAGCTTTCTCTCAAGAAGTGCAAGAATCATAGTTAGGCGGTTTAGCTCGTATCCCGTAGAGCTTCTTTTGGGGTTTGCATAGCTACTATCGCTTACTAATGCTTGAACCTCTATGACTATCGGTCTGCTACCCTCCATGATAACCGTAACACATGAGCCAGCTTGAGCGTTTCCTCTAGTAAAAAACTTTTTTGATATATCTTTTGCACTTATGAGTCCCGCATTTGTCATCTCAAAGATACCGACTTCGCTAGTTGAGCCAAATCTATTCTTAAAACTCCTGAGTATTCTAAGCTCTTTTGAGGAGTCTCCCTCAAAATATAGAACTGTATCAACCATGTGCTCTAAAACTTTAGGTCCAGCAATTGAGCCATCTTTTGTGATATGCCCTATGATAAAAATAGCAATTTGGTTCTCTTTGCCCCATCTCATAAGTTCAAATGTAATCTCTCTTACTTGAGAGACACTTCCAGGAGCCGAGGAGAGTTTTTCACTATACATGGTATGAATTGAGTCAATTATAACTGCGGCATAACTGTTTTTAGTTAGCTCAGACAGAATCGAATCAAGCCTTATCTCACTCATCAAAAAAAGCTCATCATAGTTGCTCTTTAGTCTATCAGAACGGAGTTTAATCTGCCCAGCCGACTCCTCTCCGCTAACATATAGAACTTTTCTACCATCTTTTGCTAAATTGCCAGCTATCTTTAGAAGTAGAGTAGATTTTCCAACACCCGGACTCCCTCCTATGAGTGTTAAGCTACCAACTACAATACCGCCACCCATCACTAAGTCTAGCTCACTATCGCCTGATCTAAATCGCAAGATTTGGTCTTGCTCTATTTTTGTAATAGATATGGGAGTATTTGAGTTATTTTTTATCTCTTTTAAAACCTCAATCTGTTTTGTATTTAACTCTAATAACTCTTCCCAACTCCCACAACCAGGACACTTTCCAAGCCATCTTGCACTCTGGTACCCGCAAGCTTGACACTCAAAAAGAGTTTTTTGTTTACTCTTTTTCATCTGTGAAAATAGTATCTAAGATAACATCTATAAACTCATCAGGATTGAATGGCACAAGGTCATCTTCACCCTCTCCAACACCTATAAAAATGATTGGAAGCTCAAGCTCTCTAGCTACTCCAAAAAGTGCACCACCCTTTGCTGTACCATCTAGTTTTGTGATTATGATTGCATCAATACCAACTATCTCATTGAAAGATTTTGCTTGGTTTATTGCTGAGTTTCCTTGTGTTCCATCTAAGACTAAGATTTTTCTATGAGGTGCTCCATCTTTTGCTTTATTACAGATTCTAACTATCTTTTTTAACTCATTTAAAAGGTTTGTATGGTTGTGTAGTCTACCTGCTGTATCAATAATAACTCTATCAAATCCCTTTGATACTGCTGAGCTTATAGTGTCAAATGCGACTGCTGAAGGGTCATGGTCTTGTTGTGTGTGGACTATTGGAATCTCTAATTTCTCTGCCCATCTCTTTAACTGTTCTATCGCAGCTGCTCTAAAAGTATCGCTTGCACCAAGTATAACTTTTTGACCGCTATTTCTATAGTTATTTGCCATCTTTGCAACTGTCGTTGTTTTTCCAGCACCATTTACACCAATAATCAAATCAACAGAGGGTTTTTGCTCTGTCTGCTCTTTAGTATCATATATAAAATAGGCTTTCATAACTCGTTTTACATCTGATCTTTTTACCATCTCTTGTGGAGGTAGGTAGTATATCATCTCTTCGACTACCTCATAAGGAACATCTGATTCTAAAAGTATCTCTTCAAGGGTGTCTTTGTCTATCTTTAATACTTTTTGTGGCAGTATTTCTTTGATGGCATCAGCTGTTTTCGTAAATCCTTTTTTGATAAATCCAAGCACTATATCAACCTTTTTATATCAACTTCTATCATCTCAACAGGAATAGTGTCCGTATAGTGTCGCGAGTAAACTCCATCTCTATTGAAGATTATCATTAGAGGCGTATTTTTAGGAATTTTGACAATATTTTTACTAATAAAAGTGAAAATATCTTCATGCAAACTCTCTTCACTAAGAAGGATATTTATAATTTTTAGGTTATCTTTGTGTCTCTCTTGAAGTCCATTTAAGCTTGGGATTTCTGCTTTACATGGCAGGCACGAATCGGTGAAGAGGTTAAGCAAAACGACTCTATTTTCATACTTGTTAAATGTAAAGTTACCATCTTGATAACCAACCTCTACTTTTTCGCCCATTATGTCTTGTAGTGCTATACTATTTGGCTCTTTTTTAAGCTCTTTTTCTATTTTTTTTTCTACTTGTTGAGCTGGGTTATTGTCATCACAACCACTAAAAATAAGTAGCAATAAAATAGCATTTAATAAAATCTTCATTTATCTCCCTATATAATTGTACCCCCTGAAAATTTGATAGTTAATCAGAGAGTTCAATTATACCAAAAAGGTTTTAATGTATGGATAAAAAAAATATATTTAGAGAAAAATCAAAATTTAAGATAGGAAAACTAAGTAAAGTCGGCAGAATAAAAAGAGATAAGTTTATTGTAGATAAGCTAGAGTGCCTAATTAGAAAAAACAGATATAAGAAAATTTTACTCTACTTGCCACTTGATAAAGAGGTTGATATGATGTATTTGATAAAGAAAATTAGAGTAAAAACAGATATTTTTGTTCCATTTATGGAAGGTGTCAGTTTTAAGATGATAAAATTTAGACTACCTCTATTTAGGAAAAAATTTAATATCAAAGAGCCAAATAACTCTTTTGCAGTAAACCCTAAAATAGATTTAGCAATTGTACCGGTCTTGGGGGTGGACGGTACTTTTAAGCGTATTGGTTTTGGAAAAGGGATGTATGATAGATTTTTTGAGTCCCTTAGCTCGTCTCCAAGAGTTGTATTCGTTCAGCTTGTGGAGTGTTATACTAAAGAGTTTATATGCGAAAACCATGATATACGAGCGGATATTTATATTACCCCATATAAAACTATAATAAGAAGAGGAAGAGATGGTATTAGAACTAAGTATAGCCGTTTTGGCTAGTGGGGCAGTAGGGTTTCTTGTGTCTAAAAAACTAAATGCGGCAAACTATGATGTATATGTTGCTCAGGCAAAAGCAAAAGCAAAAGCGATTGAGCACGAGGCAGAGTTGGTTCTAAAAAGTGCTGAAGTGAGGGTGAAAGAGGCGGAGCATAGTGCGAAAAGAAAATATGAAGATAAAACTTTTACACATAAAAAAGAACATTCCGAAAAGATGCAAGAATTGGATAAAAAAGATGAAAATCTTAAAGAGAGCTTTAAAAAACTGAACGAAGAGAAGAGTGATTTGGGAAGTCTTAAAAAAGAGGCACGAAATCTTTACGATGAAGGGGCTGGCTTAAAGCAGGATTATGAAGTAAAAGTTCAAGAAGCGCTAGAGGTATTAGAGCGTTCAGCTGGACTTACTCAGAGTGAAGCTAAAGATATAGTTTTAAAAAAAGTAGAAGAGAAGTCTCGTGCAGATATAGCTCATATAGTTAGAAAGGCGGAAGAGGAGGCGAAGCAAGATGCTAAAAGAAGAGTAAACTACATACTAGCTCAAGCAACTACTAGATTTGCAGGCGACTATGCATCAGAGAGACTCATAAATGTTGTAAATATTAAAAGTGATGAGCTAAAAGGGCGTATTATCGGTAAAGAGGGAAGGAATATAAAGACCCTTGAGATGTTACTTGGTGTTGATATTATCATAGATGACACTCCAAATGCCATCATTCTTAGTAGTTTTAATCTTTATAGAAGAGCAGTTGCTACAAAAGTAATTGAGCTTTTAGTTGAAGATGGAAGGATTCAGCCAGCTCGCATAGAGGAGATTTACGAAAAAGTAAAAAAAGATTTTGATAAAAGTTTGCTTGAAGAGGGCGAGAATATTGTTTTTGATTTAGGACTTACTAAGATGCACCCAGAGATAGTTAAACTCATAGGAAAATTGAAATTTCGTGCTAGTTATGGACAAAATGCACTTGGACACTCACTTGAAGTTGCTCATCTTGCAGGAATTATTGCATCAGAGACTGGTGGAGATGAGATTTTGGCAAAAAGAGCGGGTCTGCTTCATGACATAGGAAAGGCACTAACTAATGACTTTGCGGGCAGTCATGTTGATTTGGGTGCAGATATATGCAATAGATATAAAGAGCATCCAGTGGTTATCAATGCTATATACGCTCATCATGGACACAAAGAGGCAACAAGTGTAGAGTCAGCAGCAGTATGTGCTGCGGATACTCTTTCAGCTGCAAGACCAGGAGCTCGAAGAGAGGTGCTTGAGAGTTTTTTAAAGAGAGTTCAAGAGATTGAAGAGATAGCAAAGTCAAGAAGTGGTATTAAACAGGCATACGCTATAAACGCAGGTAGAGAGATTAGAGTTATAGCAAATGCAAAGTTAATCAATGATGATGAGGCTGTACTATTGTCTAAGGAGATTGCGGAAGAGATTGAGGATAAAGTGCAGTACCCAGGCGAGATAAAAGTGCATGTTATAAGGGAGATGCGTGCGGTTGGTTTTGCACGGTAGTTGTTGCTCCTCTTTTTTTATAAGAGTAGATTAAGTGATAGGGGTTATTGTGTTTGTTGATTTAGATGAGAGTAGCGCAACTCTTGTTGATAGAGATAAAAAACAGTACTCTTTTGCTTTTAGTGAGTGTGTAGGTTTCGACCCTTTTCCTAGAGTTGGTGAAAAGGTTGAGTTTGATCTTAGTGGCGGTGAGATTTTTTTTGTTGAAGCGTTGAAAGATAAGAGGCTTAAGGAGACTGCTCATTATAAGGAAAAAACTCATAAAAATATACAAGTAGAAAAGAGAATAGAGCTACATGCAGACATACCACTAGATAGAGATATTTCAGACTGTCTGGATAATCACTTTGAAGAGGTTATCTCTGTAGTGTATGAGTATGAGGCGGAGTTTAAGGAGGGTGAATCTCTTAACTTTTTACTTATAAAGCGATTTTTGCATACGGCATACAACAATCTAAGAGATATAGATAGTACTTTTATGGATAGGTATCTTTTAGAATTAAGGTCTGATTTAAAAGTTTTAGAGAGTGTCTATCAAAAGTTCCATAAAAAAATTACAAATCCTGAAACTGTTTATGAGAGTATTTTTTTAGAACAACAAGCAACATATAAAAATCATAAAAAGAGAATGGAGACAAATATCTCTGAAGTCTACACTTTAAACACGACAATTAAATCTCAAGAGATTCAAATAAAAAATATACAAAAAGAGATAGAGCGTTGCACTACTAAAAAGCAGATAGAGTTAAAACAGGTAGACCTAAAGAGATACAATAGTTATTTTGTAGATTCAATTCACCGTTTAGGTAGCCTAAAAGAGGAGAATATTCAACTAAAAGAGCTATTAGATAAATTCACAAAAAAATATAGAGATGAGTTTATTTTTATATATATTGATGAAGCAAAAAAATATGATGAGTTTCTAAGGGAGCAACTTGATGGATATGCTTATGAGTTTGACAAAAAAATGTGGCAAAGTGCTGAGACTTCATCTGCAATTCGCTCCTTTTTTAAGAGAGCGAAAATTGAGGATGATTTTTCAAGCAAAACTTTTTTAAAATATTTTATTAAAGGACTTGACGAGACAAAGTTTAGTAAAGAGCATAAGCGGCTTCACTCTCTTTTAGAGTATCTTGAAAAAAGAGCAAAATTACGCATACTAATAGTTAGTGAGAATCGAAAAAAGTCTGACTATATCAAGCATCTTATTAGAAGTTTTTGCAAGGAGTATAGTGTAGAGGTTAGTGATAATCCTCGCTCTAGTTACTATAGAAAAGATTTAGCTAGACTAGATATAATATTTGCTGATTTGTCTATGAGTAATCCGACAATTTATGAGTATATTGATATGATGAGAAAAAGAGTGGCTCAAGAGAGTGGCCACACACTTTTGTGTGTTATATCAGACTCTTTTAAGAAAGAGAGTCTAGTAAAGCTAAAGAGTAGAAAAGTAGACCATCTTCTAGCAACAAATTTACTAGAATCAGAGTTGCGGTTACGCTTAAAAGAGCTTATAGATTCAATAGATGGATAGGTATAGTTTTAAAACTCTCTTTCGAGACATAAAGAGGTATAAGAGAGAGCTAATTTTAGCAAATATAGTAGCTCTTATTGCGGTTATCATAAGTACGCCTATACCTCTTTTGATACCTCTTTTGGTTGATGAGGTGCTTTTAGAGAGACCTAGTGTTGTGGTGCATAGCATCGACTCTCTTTTGGGAGAAGCTAGTGAGCCTTATGTTTATATTGTTTTTATTCTTATTTGTGTATTGATTCTTAGGTTTCTCTTTTTTCTTTTAAATTTTTATCAAACAAAGCTTTTTACTATTGTCTCAAAAAATATTACATATAAGATAAGAGAGGATTTGCTAAAATATATCTCTAAGGTCTCATTGAAAGAGTTTGAGTTTTTGGGAATTGGTAGCATAACTTCTAAACTACTTATTGATGTAGATACAATTGATAGTTTTTTAAGTAGTGCAGTGAGTAGGTTTATCATATCTATACTAACTATCATAGGGGTTAGTGTGGTGTTGATGTTGATACACTGGCAGCTAGCTCTTTTCATCCTTTTGTTAAACCCTTTTGTTGTTGTGATTACTACAAAAATAGCAAGAAAGGTCTCTGTGCTTAAGAGAGAGCAAAATAGAACTTATGAGCTTTTTAGTGAATCTCTTAGTGAAACTTTAGAGCTCTTTATGCAGATAAAATCTCTAAACAAGGAGAGGAAGTTTTTTGGTAGTGTCATAAGTAGTGCTGCAACACTAAAAGATAAGTCCATAAGGTTTGATTATAAAAGTGATGGTGCAACTCGTCTATCTTTTTTGGTGTTTTTGTCTGGTTTTGAGATTTTTAGAGCTGCTAGTATACTTGTTGTTGCCTATTCTGACCTATCAATCGGCTTAATGCTTGCAATATTTGGCTATCTTTGGGTTATGATGATCCCTATTCAGGATATTTTAAATATACAGTATGCATATCACAATGCTCTTGCATCACTTAAGAGAATAAATACGATTTTTGCCTTAAAGGTTGAGCCTACATGCACGGGAGGCTTTAACCCTTTTGATAAAAACTATACAAACTCAATTGAGATAAAAAATTTATCATTCTCTTATAGTGTAGATAAAGAGATATTGAGGTCTATCAATATAGAAATAAAGAAGGGTCAAAAGATAGCTATAATAGGTGCAAGTGGCAGTGGAAAAACAACTCTCGCCCATCTGTTAGTAGGCCTCTATCCTCTTCAAAAAGGAGATATACTTTTTGATGGTATATCCGTAAAAAAGATTGGATTAAGCAGGGTTAGAGAAAATATATTTTTAGTTTTACAAAATCCTCAACTGTTTAATGATACAATTGC
>CAZXOZ010000057.1:0-8721 GCA_964642805.1 uncultured Sulfurospirillum sp.
AAAAGGGTTTTCACTTATAGAGCTTATGATTGTTATCATCATCTTAGGACTTTTAGCCTCCTTGGTTATGCCAAATCTTATAGGGCAGAGTGAGCAGGCAAAGAGAAAACTTGTTTGTGTGCAGATGCACTCTTTGAGTGATGCTCTGAAGTCTTTTAGGGTTGCAAACGGAGTCTATCCGACTACCGCTGAGGGTTTGAAGGCACTTATGGTAAATCCTGATCCGTCTGTATATACCTCTTATCCAAGTGGTGGATTTATAGATAGTAAAAAAGTTCCTACTGATCCTTGGAAAACTCCATATATATATGTGAAAACTTCTGAATCTTTTGATATCATATCTTTGGGGGCTGATAAAAAAGAGGGAGGCAGTGGGGATGATGAGGATATAAAATTATCAACTTGCGAATAAGAAGAGGCTTTACTCTTATTGAGATAGTTGTTGTTATATCTCTTATTGGTGTTATGTTTTTTTTGATTTTAAGTAGTGTAGGCAAAGAGAGAGATGTGGATTTGCTTGGGATTGTGGATACTCCTTTATATGTTAATGATTTGGCTGTTGCTGGTGATTCTGTTTTTTATATATATGGCGAGAAGTGTGATCAAGCTGTTTTGATTTTTGATAGAAATTCAACCCTAAAACTACCATCTTTTGGGTTTGATAAAAATATGGTGGTTTTAAAGAGAGACAACAATGGTGACATAGAAGAGCTAAGCTTTGAAGATAAAAGAGTAGCTAAAAAAAGAGAGAAGGTCTGCTTTAGGTTGGAGTTTAAAAGTGGCAGGTTTTTTGATAAGCTTGTATTGACTAACCAAACTAGACACTATCTTTTTAATCCTCTCTTTCAGGAGGTCTATACTTATGATTCGCTCGAAAAAGCAAAAGAGGCTTATGAGCAAAGGGAGTTAAGGCTGTATAGCATAGATGGGTATCATCGTGAGTAGGGGATTTATTCTTATTGAGGTTATAATTAGCGTTATGTTGCTATCTTTGGCTGGGACAGCTCTTTTAAAGGCCAATTCAAATCAAAAAAAAATCTATAGTATCACTCAAGATAAGCTAAGCTTTAGTAAAAAAATCTCAATCATTACAAACCGAAGCTCCGCAGACTTACATAATAAAAAGATAAATCTATATGACTCAATAAAAGGAAGATATCAGCTAAAAAATTCTGAACTGATAAAGATTTTAAAAGAGACAGAGATAGAATATGCACAAAAGTATAAATCAACAACCAAGTTTTATCTACCAAATAGCGATGAGTCATTGTCATTTTTAATGGACACTATAAAGCTATCGAATAAAGATGGCACATCTATATATCTGACGGTAAAACAGTGAAAAAAAGAGCATTTACTCTTGTTGAGATTATAGTTAGTGTTGCTCTTTTGGGACTTATAGCTATGTTTGTCTCATCTACTATACTTCAAACCAAAAATAACAATACACTCTTTAATGAGAAGCTACAAGAGGATGGTAGATTTGAAATTGTATCAAATAGACTCTACAAAGATATCTACCAATCATCAACCATCTCAGTCCAAACCAATAAGCGATACTCTATTCTAAATATAAAGAGTAGAAGCTCAGTATATGGCATACCCGAGCCATATATCGTTTGGCTTGTTTTAAAAGAAGACAACACTTTAGTAAGGATGGAGTCGGCAAGAAAAATCTCTCTTCCCATAAAAGAGGAGAGCAGAAAACATATCTTTATAGATGTAGCCATAAAAGAGTGTACCAATTTTAGCGTCAATCAATCAAAAGATAAAAATAGCACGCTAGTATATCTTAGTAGAAAAAACGGCGACAAATCACTATTTGAGATAATGAAGCTATGAGAAGAGGGGTGGCTTTACTGATAACTATAGGCTTTATTGCTGTTTTGATAGCATTGGTGGGATATATGTTTACAATTTCAAACAGATCATTTGAAAGAGTTAAGGTTTTTGAAAGTTACAATCAAAACTCTATTATATTTTCTGATATAAAAGATATAGTTGATGAGTATGCAAAAGGGCTAAAAGACAGTGATGATTTATCTTTTTTTTTACTAGGTATCCCTCCATTTTACGATAAAAAGAGTGGGCTATCTCTATATGTAGCGATAGAGACACTAAATAATAAGATAAACATAAACTCAATACTAATAGAAGATAAAACTGATGAGCATATTGAAAAATTTATATCAAATATAGGTGAAACATATAATATACTAGATATTAGTTTTTTTAAAGCTTTGATACTTGATACAATAGATAGTGACTACACAACAAGAGAAGCCCTAAGTGAAATAGCACAGAAAAATTTAAGATTTTCAAACTCAAAGATATACAGCATGAGTCATTTTGAGCAGATAGTAAAATACTATGTGGAGACAACAAGAGATACCAATATATTAAAAGTTCCATGGCAAAAGCTGATTTTTTTTGGAGAAAACACAAAGCAGACATTAGACTGCGATAGGCTAGATAGAGAATTAGTAAGTGCTTTAGGGCTAGATGTTGAAACTTTTGATGGTTGTGACTCTCTTGATGATAGGCATGACGAAGAGATTATTGAAAACTTTATGCTAAAACCGTATAGTCAAGATCTAAGTTATATGTTAAAAATATCTATCTACTATGAGCTTGAAGAGAGAGAAGCTGATATAACTTTTGATTATGATATAAAAACAGGTAAAATAAAAAATATTGAGCTTAATGCCTTGAGATAGCTACTCATCACTTTGTTTTAAAAGTAAAAATTGCACCCTTGTTGTCTTTAACTACTTCCGCATTCCAAATCATACCACCCATAGCACAAGTCGGTAGAACTCCTTTTGCTTCGTAGTGATTTGGTGATATTTTTTTAAGTTTAAACTGGTGATACCCCATGTTCATATTGGTTGCATATATGTTTAGTTTTAGTCTGTCTATGTTGAAATCAGATTCAGTTTTGACACTAAAAGTAAGTGTCTCCATAAGAGGTATATGTTTTGGCTCAATATCAAATGTTACCCTCCCAAGTTTTGGTATATCAACACCGCAAGAGCCAGCTTTTAAATCGCACTCTTTTGGGGCATGAGTAAACTTTGTATCACCCATAAAAAGCCTGTAGATATCAGCACTATCAACAAAGATATAGATTAGTATAGCTCCAACAGCTACTGCTTGTAAGAAAAGTAGCTGAAAGATTTTTTTATTTTTCATAAGTCCTAGTATAGCAGGGGCAAGCTTAAGATGACATGCTACTTTTTAACTATCTCAAATTTTTGTGGTCTTACTGTTATATCTGTGACTACAAAAGGAGACTGCACTACATGTAGAGCTGTTTTTGCTATATCTTCGGCAAGCAGATAGGTCTCTTCTTTTGAAGATGGTTCAAAGTTTAGTTTGTCAAAAAATGGGGTTTTTGTTATATCTGGGTTTATACTTGTAACTCTCACTCCACTCCTTCTAAGCTCCTCAAATAGGCTCAAGCTAAAATCTCTTAACCCACTTTTTGTTGCTGTGTAGAGAGCAGAAAACTTTGAGTGTCTTGCTGCCTCAATTGATGATATGTTGATGATATGGCCTTTTGTTTTTTTAAGACTTCTAAGACAAAGGCTAGTTAAGACAATAGGTGCTTTTAAGTTTATATCAATTAGCTCTTCAATTTTATTTAAGCTTATCTCTTCGTGTGGAGCAAAAGCACCAACTCCTGCACAATTAATAAGTAGGTCAATATCAGTAGTTTTTAGAAGCTTTTTTATCTCTACATGTAAAGTTTTTGTCTCTCTTAAGTCGCATATAATTTCACAATTTTTTCTACCTATGCCATAAACTCTATACTTATTGCTTTTAAACAAAGAGCTAACTGCTCTTCCAATTCCGCTACTTGTTCCGCTAATTAATGCTGTTTTCACTTAAAGCCTAATTTAGATATAATGTATTGAACCCTCTGACTAACTATCAAGTTTTCAGAGGGTTCTATTATAAGCTATACATTATTAAATTGTTATAAATCAGATTCTTTGAAGAGGTTAATAACTGGAGTAGCAATGGATTTTTTTAAAAAAAATATTTGGCATCTTTTTTATATCGTTGTTTTTGCAGGTATTGTGTTATCTATCACCATGTCTTATACTTTTTGGCAACAAACCTTTGGTGTTCAAAAACTTAAGCAAGAGAGTATTGCTTCGCTTTATGCAAACTCAACATACTCAATCTTATCACAATATGAGACTATTTTTGACATGCTAGGAGAGAGTTTACTAGGAGATAGTGGTTATAAAAATATAGAGTACACTAAAAATAGATTTAAACAAATTATGCAATCAAGTCCAACTATTTTAGGTTTAGGAGTAGTTGGACAAGATGGCAATACTCTAGTGGCTAGTATAGACACAGATGTTGAGAAGCTACCCAATATACTTCATAGAAAAGAGACAAAAGACACTTTTTTGCAAGCCTTAGGTAGCTATAGAATGGTGCTTGGAAGAACTTACTATCATGAGCTTTTAGGCGTGCATGTCGTTCCACTTAGGAAGGCAATAAGAGACGATAATGCAGAGGTATTAGGTGTAGTAGTAGCTGCAATAGAGGCAAAAGAGAGCTTCAATATGGGGCACAAAAACCTGAAAACTACAATTTATGAAAATTTAATTTTTGTTAGAGAGCATGACAGTTTCAGACAAATTATATTTAAAAAAATTACCACCAATGATAGATATGATGAACCAGTACCTAGAGAGCTAATAGATAGTTTACTGGAGCGTATTTCAGATAAATACAATTTAACAAAAGATGAGATAAAAAATACTCAAAAACCATTTACGGCAGTTCATAGAAAGATTACAGGAGAGAAGATATTGCTAACCACCTCCTTTATAGATAGGTATCAGCTTTGGGTAGTAGTGGAGTCTCGGCTTGAGGTCTTAATGAAGAGTTTTTATGAGAGATTGCTACTCGTTGTTCTCTCTCTTTTATTGTTTATGGTGATTTTATATATCTTATTTAGGCAGATAGATAGATCAGAGGGCAAAAAAAAAGAAGCTCTTAGGTATCAAGCTGAGCATGACTATCTTACAAAACTGAACAATAGACACTATCTATCTAATAGATTTGATCACAAAGAGCCACTGAAGCCTTTCGGGCTTATGGTCCTAAATATAGACGATTTTAAAAATATAAACAAAAATTTTGATCACAGTTGTGGCGATATAGCCCTTAAAATGTTCAGCTTAAGACTTAAAGAGATTAAAAAACATGGTGATATTTTAGTCAGGTATAGTGGTGACGAGTTTTTGCTTGTGAGATATGATATAAAAAAAGAGCAAATGACTCAGCTTGTTGAGAATGTTTTAGAGCTACTTAGCGAGCCGTTTACAATTCGGGGGCTTAGCGTTGTTTTAGGGATTAGTATAGGAGCTGCTAGCTACCCAAATGATGGAGGAGACTTTAATGAGACAAAAAAATATGCTGATATGGCTCTTCAAGAGGCAAAAAAAGAGAAAAATTGTTATAGATTTTTTGAAGAGAGCATTAAGCAAAAACACCTAAGAGTCTCAATGATAGAGAGAGAGCTAAAAACAGCACTAGATAATGATGAGATATATATGGTCTATCAGCCACAAATCAAGAGTGATGGCACTATTTATGGAGTAGAAGCACTTGTAAGATGGGAGAACAGGCTACTTGGATTTGTTGCGCCTGATGAGTTTATACAAATTGCAGAGAGCACAGGAGTGATGGTGAAGTTAGGGAGGTACATAATCAATAGATCTTTAAAGGAGGCTAGTGAAGTTCAAAAGAGGAGAGAAGCGGAGTTTAGGCTGTCGATAAATATCTCTGTAAAGCAATTCAAAGAGTCAAATTTTTATGAAAATCTGCTAGAATCAATAGAAGAGAGAGGATTTACAAAATCACTCCTAACGCTAGAGATAACAGAGAGCCTTTTTATAGAGAATAAGAACGAAGTTTTATCCCTTTTAGGGAAGATAAGAGCACAAGGGATAAAAATCTCTCTTGATGATTTTGGTACAGGATACTCATCTTTAAGCCTACTAAGAAAACTGCCAGTAGATGAGCTAAAGATTGATAAGAGTTTTATAGACGATTTAGGGCATAATTTAGATGCCGCAAGCATAGTGAGGTTGATTATATTGATTAGTATGCAGTTAGGTATAGGGCTTGTAGCAGAAGGAGTTGAGAGGGTTGAACAAAAAGATATATTGCGAGGTTATGGCTGCGATTTTTATCAAGGATACTACTTTTCTAAACCTCTTAAAAAAGATGACCTATTGGATTTTTTGAGATAAGAGCTTACCATATCTAGCTCCATTTCATCATTGTGAGCATACTCATATCCAAAGACTTTTTTCCATAAGCTTTCATCCTCCATGCACATATAGAAGTATATATCTTTATGCCAAGGGGTAAAAGCTCTATAAATCTCTCCAAACATCTCCTCTTTTATATGTAGAGGGTAGGACTGTTTTCCTTCAATATCGACTAAAGGCATCTGTAAAATTTTACTCTTAAAGTTACGGCTTCTAATCCTCTTTATAACAGGTTTAATAAAAGTTAAAGTTCCAAAAGAGACCATGACAACTTCGATAGGCTTAAAATTTTCTAAAAGAATTTTAACAACCTCTTTATACTCAACCAAGTAGTCATCATAAACTATAATGGGATGAAAGTGAAAGCCTACTAAAACTCCTTTATTGGCTAGTTTTCTTGCACTTGCTACTCTTTTTTCTAATGAGGCACTTAAGTGCTCTTCATTTTTTATTATAGTAGGTGTATTTATCGACCAAGTGCAAATTATATTTTTAGGAACCTTATGCTTTAGTAGATAGGCTATGTTGTCTGATTTTGTTTTTAACTCTAAGATTACATTTGGGTTATTGCTTGCAAATTCAAAAAGAGCCTCAAGTATTCCATGCTTGTTTCCCCACATAAGCGAATCAGAACTTTGACCAGTCCCGATATGGTAAGTTCTACTAGGGTCAAGCTCTAAATTTTTAAGTTTTTGTGCAAAGTTCTTATCAAACCCTATCTTTCCATCATTGTAAAATGACTGAATAGAGCAGTAGGAGCAGTCAAATCCACAGCTCTCAACCGCATCAAGTGTTACTAGGTTGCAACAGCGAGTCTTTGGACTTGCTACAGGACATAAGCCAAGCCCAAGCTCCTCTTTTTTAAAAGTTACAAAGCTAAATTTACTCTCCTTGAGAGTAGTTTCAAACTCTTTATATTTTTTTGGTTTAGTTTTTAAATCTTCATAAAAACTCTTTACATGCAAAAGAGTCTGTTTTTTGCTCTGTTTATCTACCCAAATATCCTCTATGCTCTTCTCATCCCACATGTTTAAATCAATAGACATATCAACAAGTTGCTTTATATCTTGAAACGAAAACCTATACACATAGGCTTTTTTTTCTATAAAATCTCTTAGAGTGCTCTGAAGTTTTATAAAGCTACTACCGCTGATATGCTTTTCAAATTTATCTTTATAATCTTCCATACAAACTCTTTTTTTGGTATAGTTGTATCTAGCCAATCAGATACTATTTTTAACACATAGATATCCTCTGCATGTAAGAACTTTTGGCTTATATGCAAAAAAGCTTCAGCCTCCATATCGACCAGCGTTGTTTTTAAGTTTTTATCACAATCAAGTGCTTTGTCTACTGTTGTTAGGCTCGCATAGTCTATAATTTCAAGCTTTTGATTGGTGCAAAACATAGTACCAATCTCAATCTGCCTATCTTTACACCCCGCTATACCAATGCTTATAGCTTTTTTAATACTATATCTTTCAAAAATACTTTCTACATGCAGAGTGTTTTTAGCACCCATGCCACTAACAATCAAAACTATATCATTTTTGACATAGAGTCTATAGGGTTTTGACTGAATACACCGAAGTTTGAAGTACTCTATAATAGGCTTGGCTTCACGCTTTAGTGCTATATGGATTAAGGTATAGTGTTTCATAAATACTTATTATAGTATAATTAGACTTATAAAATGAACTTTAATAGTAAAAATATATAGTATATTTAAAAAGTTATGATATAACATAATCAATAAGGAATTGTTTTAATATGGAATATTTTATATGGAATACTGACCCAACCATCTTTCAGTTTGGTTCTATAGGACTTAGATGGTATGGGCTTCTTTTTGTTGCCTCATTTTTTATAGGGCTAGCAATAATGCAGAAGATATATAAAGCAGAGGGCAGAGACCCAAAGGTTTTAGATAACTTTCTTATCTATATTATAATTGGTACTGTAGTAGGTGCTAGATTGATGCATACTTTAGCCTACGAGCCTGAATACTATCTTAGTAATCCAGTAGAGATACTCTTTGTATGGAGAGGTGGACTGGCTAGCCATGGAGGCATGTTAGGTGTGATTTTAGCAATCTATATTTTTGCTAAAAGATATAATGAGGATTTTATCTGGTTACTCTCAAGAACTACAATACCAGGCATGGTAACAGCGGCTTTTGTTCGCATAGGAAACTTTTTTAACTCCGAGATACTAGGACTTCCTTCAGGTCAACCTTGGGCAGTTGTATTTAGCAGGGTTGACTCAATTCCTCGTCATCCTGTACAACTCTATGAAGCACTCTCCTATTTTATCATACTTGGAGTGCTAGTAGCTCTTTATCGTAAATCATCTTTCGAGTTTGCCAACAAGATACTTATAGGGGCATTTTTGTTTTTACTTTTTTCTGCGAGATTTTTGC
>CAZXOZ010000058.1:0-8530 GCA_964642805.1 uncultured Sulfurospirillum sp.
AGATGAGATTTTATGAATTTGGGGGTGTGGGGGAAGTTATGGAATTATTTGGGATCTTAAAATAAGTAAAAAAGTCAAATGATTTATGATAAAATGACCCTTTACATGTAGGGGATTATTGTGAAGATAATTTTAGCAAGTTCAAATCAAGGGAAACTTAAAGAGCTAAAAGCATGGATGAGTGATTTTGAAGTCTATGCTTTTGGTGAAATTATGACTCCATTTGAGATAGAAGAGAGTGGAGTTAGCTTTAAAGAGAATGCCTTCATAAAAGCGAGGGCAGTTTATGAGGCACTTGGTGATAAAAACGCGATTGTTATGAGTGACGATAGTGGCATAAGTGTAAATGCACTAGGCGATATTCCAGGGGTTTATAGTGCTAGATATGCTGGAGTTGGAGCAACCCCAACTCAAAATTTAGATAAATTAATACAAGCTTTAAAAGATAATGATATAAAAAGGACATCGGCCTACTATACAGCTGCTATAGCGATAGTGTGTGAAAAAGGTGAGTTTTGTGTGCATGGTTGGATGTATGGTGTCGTGATAGATGAAAAAAGAGGTAAAAATGGGTTTGGATATGACCCTATGTTTATACCAGATGGATTTGAGAGAACTTTGGGTGAGCTAGATGAGAGTGTTAAAAAAAAGTTAAGCCATCGCTCAAAAGCGTTGGAGTTAGCAAAGTTGCAACTAAAAAGTGTGATGATGAGTGGCAATATTTTTAGTAAGTTACACAAAGAGTCTAAGCAAAAACAACTATCAAATGAAAGTTTTTAAATAGGATGAATATACTTATAACAGGATGCTCAACTGGTATTGGCTACTTTTGTGCGAAAGAACTAAAGAGAGATGATTATAGAGTTTTAGCAACTTGCAGATATGAAAAAGATGTAAAAAGATTGCAAGATGAGGGTCTTGAAGTGCATAAGCTTGACTTAAGAAGCTCTAAAAGTATTCAAGGTGCAGTTGAGTGGGCTTTAGAAAAAACTAGCGGCAAGATTGATGTACTTTTTAATAATGGAGCTTATGGGCAACCTGGAGCCGTTGAAGATTTGAGCCGAGAGGTTTTAAGAGAGCAGTTTGAAACCAATGTTTTTGGAACTCAAGAGCTTACAAACCTGATTTTGCCGATTATGAGAAATCAGGGTTTTGGAAGAGTTGTCTACAATAGCTCAGTTTTAGGGATAGTTTCTATGGCTTTTAGGGGTGCTTATAACTCTAGTAAGTATGCTATAGAAGGGCTTTGCGATACTTTGAGGCTGGAATTGAAAGGGAGTGGGATTGATGTTATTTTGATTGAACCCGGACCAATCAGGAGTGATTTTAGAAAAAATGCCTTAAAGATGTTTGAAAAAAATATAGACATAGAAAATAGCATACATGCAGATAGATACAAAAACAGCCTACAAAAGAGAGACAACGATATTCCTTTTACTCTCACAGAAGAGGCAGTCTACAAGGCACTTAAAAGAGCGATAAACTCAAAAAATCCAAAAGCGAGATATAGAGTTACATTTCCTACAAAGCTACTTTGGTTTCTAAAGAGAGTTTTGAGCTCAAAAATGCTAGATAGAGTTTTGGGTAGTGCAAGTTAATACTCCCAACTATCTTTTTGAAGGGAGGCTTTTAGTGGTTTCACAAAGTAAGTGCGTAAGGTCATATAATATCTCTTTAATTTACTCTAAGGTACAATACTAATTATCATTATTAAGGAGATAAAGTGAGTATTTTTAATAGGTTTCTGATTTTAGTTATGGGTGTAGTGGTAACTCTCTCTTTCGCTCAAGCAAAAGAGCAAAAAGTGTTAAATGTTGGGCAGTTTTGGATGCCTGCAAATATTGACCCAGCTGTAAAGTGGAATGGGTGGATGCTTCCTAGGCTTGGTATTGGGGAAAACCTTATTCGAGTCAATGAAAAACTTGAGTTTGAGTCATCTCTTGCTAAGTCTTGGAGAGTGATTGATAGTAAAACTATTGAGTTTGTCGTAAGAGAGGATGTAGTTTTTCATAATGGGAAAAAAATGACAGCGGATGATGTTAGAAAGTCAATAAAAAGAGCTATAGAGACAACTGGTAGAAAAGATGTAGTTTTCCCTCTTGAGTCTATAGTGGTATCGGGTCAAAAACTAACTATAAAAACCTCTGAGCCATTTCCAACGCTTATCAATGTACTAGCAGACCCTGTCTACACTATAGTTACTGGATTTGATGCTCCTGATTTTGCAACAAAACCTATAGCTACTGGCCCTTTCAAGATAGTCTCTTATGACTCAACAAAAGGTGCATCTCTTAATAAACACGATAGGTATTGGGGTGGCAATGTTGAGGTCGATAGAGTAGAGGCGTTGCTTATGAAAGATGGCACTACAAGAGCTATGGCACTACAATCTGGAGAGCTACACCTAGCTACTCAACTCTCCTACAATGATCTAGAGATGCTTGAAAAGTCTGGCAAATTCAATGTTCAAAAAGGGCCAAATGTAAGAATTTTTATGGCTAGATTCAATCTTGATAAAGAGCACATGAGTAATCCAGCTTTTAGACAAGCTATAGTTCATGCGATAAACAAAGATGCAATTGCTACCAATGTTGTTAAAGGGTATGTGGCAAAAGGTCCTTTTCCTCCTTCGTTTGAGTTTGCCTACAGAGGTGAAGAGCCTTACAAGTACGATGTTCAAAAAGCTAAAAAGCTACTCGATAATGCTGGGATAGTTGATGGAGATGGAGATGGAATCAGGGAGTATAAAGGCAAAAATATCGTTATGGAGTTTTATGCAAGAACAGGACACGGAGCAAATGCTAAAAACTCTGGTATTGCAATTCAATCCGCACTTAAAAAGATAGGATTAAAGCTTAATGTAAATCAAGTAAAAAGCTTTGGGGATATACTCAAGAAAGGTGATTATGACATAGTATGGGAGAGGTGGACAGCAGCGCCAACTCTAGACTCTTTATACTTTTTACAGTCATCATTTGGTACAGGAGCAATTGGGAATAGAGGTGGATATAGCAGTAAGAAATTTGATAGTATAGTTAAAAGACTTAGACCAGAAGCAAATAAGAAAAAGAGAGCTCAAATCGCTCAAGAAGCAGTTAGTTTGCTACTCAAAGATGCTCCTGTTATCTTCGTCTACCATGGATTAGGTAGCATCGTAACTCCTAAAAATGTTACAGGTGTGTATAGATTTCCAACAGAGATTATAAACTTAGACTACAGAGTTCGCATAGATTAGATAGAGATTGAAACCTATATTGCAGATAGACTCTCTTGGTATTAGATATGACAACAAGAGAGATATCTTAAGCGGTGTTAGCTTTAGTCTCAAATCTAGTGAAGTGTTGGCTATAATTGGTGAGAGTGGGAGTGGAAAAACTACTCTTGCTCGAGCTATACTCAACACTTTACCGTATAGTGCTGTAGTTACTTCTGGAACCATAAAATATAAAAACTTAGATATTTTGAAACAAAAAGAGTACTCTAGTCTATATGGTAAAGAGATTTCAGCTATATTTCAAGATCCTAGCTCCTACTTAAATCCTGTCATAAAAATCAAAAAGCAGTTTGTCGAAACAGTATGTAGTAATCACGATGTTGATAAGCTAGAAGCTTACAATATCGCAATTTCGATGCTTGAAAAAACAAATCTTATTGATACTGAAAAGATTTTAAACTCATACCCATTTGAGCTGAGTGGAGGTATGCTACAAAGAGTTATGATTGCTATGATATTTGCACTTGAGCCATCACTGATTATAGCTGATGAGCCTACAAGTGCATTAGATGTTATCTCTCAAAAGCTAGTTCTAGATGAGCTTTTAGCGCTTAGAGATAGATTGGGTAGCAGTGTGATTATCATCACTCATAGCTTTAGTGTTGCGTCATATATTGCTGATTCTATAGCTATACTTTATAAAGGCTCTGTGGTTGAGTTTGGCTCAAAGGAAGAGGTGCTGAGCAATCCAAAACACCCGTACACGAAAGAGCTATTGTCAAATATCATATATCTACAAACTGAAGATAGAGCATGCTAGAGGCCGTAAACCTACAAAAAAGTTTCGATATAGGTAGTAAAAATAAAAAATTTATCGCTCTTGACAGTGTAAGTCTATCTATTGGGCTGGGAGAGTGGGTTGGAGTTGTTGGGGAGAGTGGTTCTGGTAAAACTACTCTAGCAAAAGTATTGATGCATATGATCTCATATGATAGTGGTGAGATAAGATTTAACAGCAAGCTGATAAAAAATCTAAGCCCTAAAGAGTTAAAGAGCTACTATCGACATATTCAGATGATTTTTCAAAGTCCGCTAAGCTCTTTTAGTCCAAAAAGAAAGATTGCTAGTTATGTGATTGAACCACTTAAGAACTATAGATTATGCAAGAAAGATGATTTCTTTGAAACTGCAAAAAAATTGCTACAAGATGTTGGGTTAGATGAGGATAAACTCTATAGATACCCTCATGAGTTAAGCGGAGGAGAGTTGCAAAGAGTTGTGATAGCTAGAGCGATTGGCATGAAGCCTAGTTTGATTATATTTGATGAGGCTACATCGGCTCTTGATGTGAAGACTCAAGCACAAATCGTTGAGCTTCTTTTGGAGCTAAAGCAAAAGAACAATTTTTCAGCTATATTTATATCTCACAATATAGCCCTAGCCCATAAGGTTGCTAGCAAAATCTATGTTATGAGAGATGCAAAAGTAGTAGAAGAGTATCAAAGTAATGAGCTAATGTCCCCTACAAGAGACCTATATACTAAGATGTTGATAGAATCGGCACATTTAAGCAGATGAAAAAACTTACTATTGTTTTACTAGTTAGCAAGAAGTACCAAGATAATCCATACATCGATGATGTGTTGCTTAAACAGAGGCTTGTGGATTATGGGTATAGTGCAGATATTGTGGATTGGAGTAGCGAGAGTTACGATTTTAGTAGAGCCGCACTTTGTATCGTTCGCTCATGCTGGGATTTTCATAAAAATGAAAAAAAATATCTAATAAGATTGAAAAAAATATCCAATGTCTCTACGCTTGTCAATGATTTTGAGATAATTAGTGAGTATTTTAGCAAACACTACCTAGCTAAAATGGAGCAAAAGGGGATTAGAACTGTTCCCACAAACATAGTAAAAAGCACAAATCAAGCACTCGAAGTGATAAAAAGCCTAAAAGTTCAACAAATTATCCTAAAACCAGCAGTAAGTGCAAGTGGCGATAATACCTATAAGCTAGAGAGGCTAAATACTCTACTCATCTCAAAAAGAGCAAAAGATATATTGCAAAATAGCGATCTTGTGATACAGCCTTTTATTGATGAGGTAGGCACTTTTGGAGAGGTCTCTTGTGTTGTTATTGGTGGAGATATACTCTTTTGTATGCTTAAAAAACCTGCAAAAAATAGCTTTTTAGTACACGAGCATCATGGCGGAAACTATACTCCTACAAACATAGAGAAAAAAGAGTCTGATTTTATAGAAAAAATACTCAAAACATTCAAAAAAAGACCAACATACATAAGAATCGACTATCTATTTAATCAAGATAGAGAGCCTATGCTTCTTGAGCTTGAACTAAATGAGCCAAATATATATCTCTCAAAAAGTAGTGCTACATTAGATAGACTAGCTCAAGAGATAGACAAAATCATACAGATTAAAGGCAAGGAGTGTTTTTAGCTATCAAAGAGATTCTTAGGCTAATTTTTATACTTTTAGTTACAACTTTTATAACTTTTGCTATGCTTTATGATAGTCCAGATATTGTTGCAGAAAATATTCTTGTTATGAAAGATATAGTTCCCACAAAAGAGGCGATAGAGAGCATAAAAAAAGAGCGAGGATTAGACAAGCCGTTTGTAGCTCAATATACAAGCTGGCTTATCGGTATCGCAAATGCAGACTTTGGATACTCTCACAGCATGAACAGACCAGTAAAAGAGGAGTTTCTTTTAAGGCTACCAAATACACTTATGTTAGCAGGATATGCTATAGTTATCATGGTCTCACTATCACTCTTGCTGGGCATTCTCTCATCGATCTATAGAGGAAGCTTGTTAGACAGGGCTATATCTATATTCTCGTCTATTATTATCTCTATACCTGTTTTCTGGATGGGGCTTTTATTGATTCTTGTTTTTATAGTAAATTTTAGTCTGTTTGAGCTTACTAGGATGAATACTCCAAGAAATATAATATTGCCAGCCATAGCTCTAGCACTCCCACTTATAGGCAGATATACCATACTCATAAGAGCTTCTTTTTTAGAGCAGATATCCTCAAACTATATCACAGGAGCCAAAGTTCGAGGAGTAGCAAAAAGCACTATCATGCTAAGACATGTACTTCCAAATGCAATCATCGTCATACTCCCTCCAGTAGGTATTAGCATAGGAGCGATACTCGGCGGAACAGTCATAATAGAGATGATTTTTAGCATCTACGGCTTAGGTGCTATGGTTCTTTTGGGTATTGACCATAGTGATTATCCTTTGATTAAATCTTTTGTACTTCTTATGACTGTAACCTATATATCTATCAGTTTTTTTATAGACTGGACATGCAAGCTACTAGACCCAAGATTAAGGGCTAAAAGATGAATCAAATAGCTTCAAAAATAAAAATCAAACTCTATACCCTACTAATTCTTTCAACTTTTGTAGTTCTTTTTTCAGCCATAGCGCCACATTTTGCACCAAATGACCCGCTAGAGATAAATTTTGATAGAGTTTTAGAGGTTTCAAGCAGTGATTTTATCTTAGGCACAGACCAGCTAGGAAGATGCTTATATTCTAGACTCTTGCATGGCACTAGAGCAACACTAGGTACTGCTTTTTTGATGATTTTTGGCATGAGCATTATCGGCATAGCACTAGGGAGTGTTGCAGGTTTTAGAGGTGGTAGAAGCGACAGTGTAATTATGCGCATAGGAGATGTTTTGTTGGCATTTCCTGAGGTAGTTTTTGTTATCGTTATCGTTGGGATGTTAGGTGCGGGAGCATTAAATACCATATTTGCACTATCTCTAATCTGGTGGGTTAAGTATTCAAGAATCACAAGAGTCATGGTTCAACGAGAGAGAAATAGCGACTATGTGCATATAGCTAGGATGTCAGGTGCGAGCAATATTAGAATTTTCACACACTACATACTGCCAAACATACTGCCTATGCTTGTAGTTCAGATATCTCTAAACATAGGCACTATCATCATAGCACTTGCAGGATTTTCATTTTTAGGGCTTGGTGTTCAACCACCAATCCCTGAATGGGGAAATATGCTAAGCGAGGCTAGAATATACATACAAACCGCCCCCTACATGATGATTTATCCAGGTTTAGCCATCTTTATAACAGTACTACTCTTCAACTATCTTGGCGAAACATTAAGGGGTGTACTCACTCCAAGATAGATCTATTGGTTCTAGTCACGCCTTCTTCTTGAGCTACCTCTACTATTACCACTTCTGCCACCACCACCGCTGTCACTACGACTGTTTCCACCACGATAGCCTCCACCGCTACGACTTCCACCTCTTGAGTTTCTTCCATATCTTCTATTGCCTTTGCTTCTCTCTTTTTCTGCAAGTCTTTTGATAATACCGCCTAAAGACTTCTTATCAATTCCAATTCTATCAGGTCCTTGTGGGGAGTTTTTATTCATCAAAATAGAGATAAGATTAAGTGCTATTTGAGCCATACCCATCTTCTCTTCAAGGATATTTAGTAGCTCCTGTGCATTGTCATTTAGACCTGTATGAGTTATATCATGTGCCATCTTCTCAAGCTTGCTTTTACTAACATCTAGTAGAGTAGGTACGAGTTTATGGTTTAAATTTGTTCCAACTTTTTTTCCAATTCTCTGCATTGAGTGATACTCGCTTGGAGTTACCAGAGTTATTGCAGTTCCTTTTCTCCCAGCTCGACCAGTTCTACCGATACGGTGGACATAGCTCTCAGGATCAAAGGGCATATGATAGTTAAATACATGTGAAATATCAGTAACATTAAGCCCTCTAGCCGCCACATCTGTAGCAACTAAAATTTCAATTTGTGAATTTCTAAATGCTTTTATAACACTCTCTCTTTGATTTTGCTCCATGTCTCCATGAAGTCCTTTAGCTGTATGACCTACCGCCATAAGATGGTTTGAGAGTCTATCAACCTCTTTTTTGGTTCTACAAAATACTATCGACTTTACATGGTCAGTAGCATCAAGTAATCTAACTATCGCACTATCTCTTTCATACTCATTTATCACATAGTATTGTTGGTCAATATCAGTGTTTGTTGTGCTGTCTTTTGGAGTTACGCTTACATATTTTGGATCTTTTAAGATTCTTTTTGCAAGTCTTTTGATAGGCTCTGGCATAGTTGCTGAAAACAAAAGTGTCTGTCTATCTTCTGGTAGGTATGAAAAAATCTTTTCTATATCCTCTAAAAACCCCATATCTAACATCTCATCAGCCTCATCAAGAACGATGATTTTTGGAGCAAAGTTTCTTAGTCTATTGTTTTTAAGTAGATCCAAAAGA
>CAZXOZ010000059.1:0-8474 GCA_964642805.1 uncultured Sulfurospirillum sp.
AGACTATCTTGGGGATGATTGATGAGGGTGTTGCTGGGTATATATTTCAAAATCCGAACTTTTTTGGCTCTATTGAGGATTATAGTGAGATTATCAAGGCACTTCACGATGTCAAGGCTTTGGCTATTATGAGCTCTTACCCTATCGCTCTTGGTGTTTTGAAAAGTGCTGGTGAGATGGATGCTGATATATATTGTGGCGATGGTCAGAGCTTGGGCAACTATCTTGGATTTGGTGGCCCTTCGTTTGGGATTCTTGCTTGTAAACAGAAGTATATAAGAAATCTTCCTGGTAGGATAGTTGGTATCACAGATGATAATAAGGGTAGGCGATCGTATGTTTTAACCCTTCAAGCAAGAGAGCAGCATATCCGTCGCGATAAAGCAACTTCAAACATCTGCTCAAACCAAAATCTTATGGCTCTTCGTGCTACTATATTTATGTCGCTTATTGGGAAGGAGGGTTTTGTAAAGCTCTCAAATCAAAACTACAGCAATGCAAACTATCTTAAAGGTGAAATTAGCAAGATTGATGGGATAGAGATATACAATCAAAACCCTATATTTAATGAGTTTGTTGTATCTTTTTCTATGAACTCTGACGAGTTTATAGATAAGATGCAAGAGAGAGGCTTTTTTGCTGGACTAAAGCTTGACTCTCTTTTTGAGAATTTTGAAAGCAGAGTTTTAGTAAGTGTAACCGAAAAAAGAACAAAGGCTCAAATGGATGGATTCGTAACTAGTATAAAAGGTATCTTATGACCATATTTGAAAAGTCACATGTAGGCAGAAACGGCATCAATATCCCAAAACAGAGTGTAGAAGATGCTCCAAAACTTGATAGCAATCTACTAAGAGAGATAAAAGCAGACCTACCTGAAGCGAGTGAGTTTGATGTTGTTCGACACTTCACACTACTCTCAAATAAAAATTTCTCTATTGATGCAAACTTTTATCCACTTGGCTCTTGCACCATGAAGTATAATCCAAAAGTTCAAGAGCGAGTTGGTGGACTTGCAGGACTAGCAAACTTACACCCTCACCATATAACAAACAACCAAACAGGACTAATTCAAGGAGCTCTATCATCTCTAAAAACTCTTGAAAAAAGTTTGATTGAGATAACTGGTATGACCGCTTTTACACTAACACCGCAAGCAGGAGCTCATGGCGAGATGTTAGGAGTGATGATGATAGGTGCATATCACAAGAAAAAAGGCAACATCAAGCGATATGTCATAGTTCCTGACTCTTCACACGGCACCAATCC
Organism: uncultured Sulfurospirillum sp.; assembly: GCA_964642805.1. Taxonomy (GTDB): domain Bacteria; phylum Campylobacterota; class Campylobacteria; order Campylobacterales; family Sulfurospirillaceae; genus Sulfurospirillum_A. The sequence continues at coordinate 1,270 of CAZXOZ010000059.1, forward strand.
AGCAACTGCTGCTATGGTTGATTATGATGTTATTACGGTAAAATCAAACAAAAATGGCTTCATGGATTTAGACTCTTTTAAAGAGGCGATGAGTGATGAGGTGGCAGCTGTTATGATGACCGTGCCAAATACTCTTGGACTCTTCAACCCTGCTATCAAAGAGATTTGTGATATTGCTCACTCTTATGATGCTCTTATGTATTATGATGGGGCAAATATGAATGCTATTATGGGTGTTCTTCGACCTGGAGATATTGGATTTGATGTCATCCATCTTAATCTTCACAAAACATTTGCTACTCCTCATGGTGGTGGTGGACCTGGAGCTGGACCTGTTGGAGTTGGTGAAAAGCTAAGAGAGTTTTTACCTGATTTACAAGTAGGGTTTAGCAAGGAGAGGGGATATTTTCTTGACACTCCTCATAAAAACTGTATAGGTAAAATATCTCCATTTTTTGGAAACTATCTTGTGCTTGTTAAAGCTTTGGTTTATATGCAGACTCTTGGAAAAGAGGGCATGATAAACACTAGCAAAAAAGCAGTTTTAAATGCAAACTACATCTTAGCAAAACTAAAAGACTATATAAAAGCCCCTTATGGTGATGTTTTGTGCATGCATGAGTGTGTGTTTAGTGCTGAAGATTTGACAAAAGAGCATGGTATAAAAGCTATGGACATAGCAAAATACCTCATCGACTTTGGTCTACATGCCCCAACAGTCTACTTTCCTCTTATGGTAAAAGAGTCGATTATGATAGAGCCAACAGAGACAGAAAACATAGATACAATCGACTACTTTTGTCAAAAGATGTGTGATGCGATAGAGCTAGCCAAATCAAACCCTGAAGCCTTTAAGGAGTACCCAAAAACTCTCCCTATAAGCAGACCAGATGAAACGAAAGCAGCAAGAAGTTTAAATATAAGATGGCAGTAACTCTTTGGAGATTTATCGACTCACCGACTCTTAGTGCATACGAAAACATGGAGATTGATAGCTCTTTGCTTAAGTCAAGCGAACCTACATTTAGGCTCTATAGTTGGAAAAAAAACTCCTTTACTATTGGTCGCTCACAAAAGATAGGTGATATAGAAGACACAAAAAGACTTGGAAGCAATTGGGCACAAAGACCGACAGGTGGAGGAGTCCTTCTTCATGGTTTTGACCTATCTTATGCTATCGCTATACCAACGAAGATGCTAAAAGAGAGAAGTGTGAAAGAGAGTTACGAATATCTTTGTAGCTTTTTGTTGCACTTTTATAGAGGTCTAGGGCTACATGTAGAGTATGCAAAAAATATAGACCTGCCTTTAAGCAAGAGTCAATTTTGTCAAGTAGGTTTTGAACCATATGATATAGTATATCAAGGTAAAAAACTAGGTGGAAATGCTCAAAAAAGAACAAAAAACACTATACTTCAGCATGGTTCAATCCCATTGAAAAAAGATGACAGAGCTTATGCTGGGCACTCTTTGGAGGAGCTTGGCTTAGAGACCTCTCTTCAAGAGGTAAAAAAAATGCTAAAGGAGAGCTTTATTGACCTCATACACTATAAATTGATATAATCAACTATGAAAAAATATGGCCACACTCTTTTTTTACTAGGACTCTCTTATGTGCTATTTTTTAATAGTGATGTGAAGCTAATAGTTGCAGGTATTGCTATATTTCTAGTCGGCATGGTTTTTATGGAAGATGGCTTTAAGCTTTTTAGTGGTGGACTTATAGAGATAGTTTTAAAAAAAGCTACTTCTAGTGTGCCAAAGGCAATTTGTACTGGTTTTTTAACTACCGCTATTGCTCAAAGCTCATCCTTACTTACGGTGATTACTATATCCTTTTTGAGTGCGGGACTCATATCTCTAAGTGGTGCTGTTGGTATTATATTTGGCTCAAACCTTGGAACTACTGCAACTGCTTGGATAGTTTCATCTCTTGGTATAAATGTGGATATAGCACAGCTTGCACTACCTATGATTATTTTTGGAGTAGTTTTTAGGTTTAAAAACTCCAAATCATATCAAGGGTTGGGAGCTATTTTAATTGGGCTTGGATTTGTATTTTTAGGCATATCCTACATGAAAGATGGCTTTGATGCTATGAGAGATAGTATCGACTTGGCTTCTTACGCTATTGAGGGATATTTAGGAGTTTTAATCTTTGTTGCTGTAGGGGCTATGGCGACTGTTATTATATGGACAGATAATTCACTACACAGTTCTTGCTCAGGAGAGTATGAATAAGGATGAGCAACACACAACCTATGAGCTTAAAGTTTTATGTAGGGATATTGCAAAAATAATCAAGCAGACCAAAGAGTTGCAAAAAAACCTAAAAATATATCTAAATAGTAACAACGAAACAATCAAAAATGAGTATAAATTTTTAAAGCAAAAGATTATACAAGTAGTAGAAACGCTAGACTCCATCAAAAAGTTAGACGATGATTTAGATATGCTTTCGAGTCTAGAGATGCTAAAGCAAGAGGTTGATGAGCTAGACTTGATAAAAAGTGGTAAAATTGATGACTTGATTAGAAATAATCTTATTAGGAGAAAAATGGCAACTTCGTTGATAAATGACAGTGCGTTTGCTTATAGTATATCCATAAACTTGATCAATTCAGCATCAGTTTTGTGGATAAAAGATAGTGATATACGAAACTTAAGGGATGAGCTATGAATATAGAAAAACTATTTAAAAAAGTGGAGAAACTTTTTGCTCTTGATGACAATGCTCAGAAAAAAAAGGAGCACAAAAGTGACAAGCTAGAGAGCGAGCTTTTAAAAAAAATAGGTCTTGTAAAAAAAAGAATTAAAACAGAGCAAGAGAGTAGCAAAAAAAAGAAATTGGCTAAAGAGTTAAAGGTTCTTCTTAAGTTCTTCAAGAAACTTCAAGAATAGCTCCACTTGTGGTATAATTTTATAAAAAGTAAAAACTTAATGATGAGCAAAAGAAAGCCAAAATGGCTACTAAAAAAAGTTCTTTTCACACAAAGAAAAGATGTGGAAGTCTCTCTTAAAGATATAGGAGTCCATACAGTTTGCAAAGAGGCGATGTGTCCAAACATGTCAGAGTGCTTCTCCAAAAAACTCGCTTCGTTTATGATATTAGGCTCTACATGTACGAGGTCATGCTCATTTTGTAGCGTGAGTAGTGGAGCACCAGATGGCATTATTGACATCATGGAGCCCCAAAAGTTAGCAAAAGCGGTGCACTCTCTTGGTTTGAGACATGTAGTCATAACAAGCGTAACTCGTGATGACTTAGACGATGGTGGAGCAGAACAGTTTATACGGTGCGTAAAAGCTATAAAAAATATAGACAAAAGCATAACTGTTGAGCTTTTGATACCTGACTTAAGATACAACAGTAGAGCCATACATGCAGTGGCAAACTGTGGTGCAGAAGTGGTTGGGCACAACATAGAGACTATACCAAGACTCTATCAAGTAAGAAGGGGGGCTGACTATAAAAAGTCGCTGAGGGTTTTAAAGGAGCTAAAAAAAGCAAATCCAAAGCTAAAAACAAAAAGTGCATTGATGCTAGGTCTAGGGGAGTATGAGCATGAGCTTAAGTCTTCACTGCAAGACCTGCTTGATGTTGAGTGCACCCTACTTACAATGGGGCAGTATTTGGCACCTAGCAAAACTCATGAAGAGGTAGTAGAGTATATAGAACCTAAGAAATTTGAAGAGTATGGCTTGATGGCAAGCGATATGGGATTTGAGTTTGTTAAGAGCTCACCATACACAAGAAGTTCATACATGGCACACGAATATTTTGAGGAGAGATAGTGGAGTTTGATATAGTTGTAATTGGGGCAGGGCCTGCTGGGTATGAGGTTGCTTCACTGCTAGCAAAAAAGGGTAAAAGTGTAGCGATTATAGAGAAAAATGAGAATCAAATCGGAGGAACTTGTCTAAATGAAGGGTGTGTTCCTGCAAAGCAGTATCTCGAGAGCGCGGCTTATATGGCAAAGAGAGAGTATATGCAAAAATGCGGAATAAACACAAAGGGCATTAAGCTAGATATCTCAACTCTAAAAACTAGAAAAAATAAGCTTGTAGAGCAGTTAAGAGTTGGCATCAATGCAAAGTTGAAAAAAACAGGTGTAACCAGTATATTTGGAACTGCAAAATTTAATAGTACAAATAGCATAAGTGTAAATAACGAAATTATAAAAGCTGGAAAATTCATTATTGCGAGTGGTTCAAGCCATAAGCCTCATCCGCTTTTAAAAATTGATGCAAAACAGATAATCTCTAGCAAAGAGGTGTTTGAGCTTGAAAAAATCCCAGCTTCGATACTCATAGTTGGTGGCGGTGCTATTGGTTGCGAATTTGCTACTTTTTTTAACTCAATCGGAACACAAGTTGATATAGCAGAGTTTACTTCACAAATAGTTCCAGCAGAGGATATAGATGTAGCAAAGGGGCTCAAAAGAGAGCTTGAAAAAAAAGGTATCTCTATAGGTGTTGATACAAACATTACTGCTTTTAGTAGAAGTGCCGACCATATAGAGATAACCATGCAGAACAAGAGAGGTGAAGCTAAGAAAAGCTTTGAGATGGTTTTAGTTTCAATCGGACGCATACCAAACACAGATGGATTAAATCTTAAAGTAGCAAATATAAAAAGTGACAGAGGATTTATCCTAACAGATAAAAAGCTACAAACCAGTAACCCCAATATATATGCCATAGGCGATGTCATAACAACTCCAGCACTCGCCCATACCGCCTACAATGAAGCGAGTATAGTTGCCAGAAATATCATAAATAGCTCTACATGTAGTCCATCAACGACTATCCCTTTTGTTACATTTTCTCAACCTCAAGTTGCCTCCGTTGGTAGAAGTGAGAGAGCTTTAAAGGCACAAGGCATAGAGTATGATGTTATCAAACACTTCTACAAATCAAGTTCAAAAGCAAAAATCAAAGGAGATGATGGTGGTTTTATAAAGCTAATTTGTGAAAAAAAGAGTAAAATTATACTAGGTGGTACAGTAATAGGGCATGATGCAACAGAAAATATACATCAAATACTCATAGCAATAGAGGCAAAGCTAACGAAAGATGATTTAGCCAATATGGTATTTGCTCACCCTACTCTCTCTGAGTCTTTATGGGAGATGGTAGTCTAGCGGTAATAATGCTAGACTAAATTTCTAAAGTGCGTCTTTAGCTTGTTTTACAACTACAGTAAAAGCTTCTGGGTCATTCATCGCCATATCAGCAAGAATTTTTCTATCTAACTCTATATTTGCCTTGTTAAGTGCGTTTATGAAGCGAGAGTAGCTTATATCGTTTAACCTACAAGCAGCATTGATTCTAGTAATCCAAAGTCTTCTAAAGTCTCTTTTTTTGTTTCTTCTGTCTCTGTATGCATATACAAGAGATCTCTCGATTTGCTCTTTTGCTTTTCTGAAGTGTTTTCTTCTGCCGCTATAGAAACCTTTTGCAAGTTTCAATATCTTCTTGTGGCGTCTTCTTCTAACTACACCTGTTTTTACTCTCATCCGTTTCTCCTTGACCTTATTGGTGTCACAAATTTGTGAACTTGCCCTACATGTGCAGGGGAGTGATAAAATTAGTGCTTAAGCACTAAAAAATAGCTTTAAAACTATGCTTTTCCTAGCATAAGTTTTACTCTTTTAACATCACACTTATCGATAGTTTTTGGCTCTTTAAGACCACGCATTCTTTTTGAAGACTTTTTTGTAAGAATATGGCTTCTAAATGCTGCGCCTCTTTTAATCTTGCTCTTGCTAGCTTTAAAACGCTTAGCTGCACCACGAACTGTTTTCATTTTAGGCATAGTAACTCCTTGTAAATTATTGATTATTTAGATAAAAATGAGAATTTCCCTCTACAAAACCTAATAAGCTTGCGATTATAGCTTAAAATTTCTTAAGAGGGAGTAAATTTTTATTTTTGCTTAGGAAGGGCGAGCATATTTACATATCTGCCTTCAAATTTTGGAGGCTTGTCGCGAGTCGCAAGGTCTTCAACCATAGGCCAAACTCTCTCTAGCACAGCTTTACCTGCATCAGGATTTGCCATCTCTCGACCGCGTAAAAATACTCTAAACTTTACATGCTTTCCAGCTTCCAAAAAACCTCTTGCATGTTTGATTTTGTAGCTTATGTCATTGTCAGCAATTTTAATAGAGAGCTTAATCTCTTTGACATCTATAGTCTTTTGCTTTTTTCTTGCCTCTTTTTTCTTCTTCTCTTCTTGGTATCTAAACTTACCATAGTCCATAATTTTACAAACAGGTGGTTTTGCATCAGGAGCTATCAAGACTAAGTCTAAACCTTTCTCTTCGGCTCTATCTAGTGCCTCATCACGAGAGATGATACCATACTGTGTACCGTCATCACCCAAACACCTTACTTCCCTAGCCCTGATCTCATCATTGAGAAATACTTCTTTCTTTTTATTCAAAAATGTACCTCATTAAGTTTCTCCTTTGTAATAGACAAAAATTCGTCTTTTGCTAGATTATACTGTTTTCTTTCTCTTCTATCTCTTAAAGCAACACTTTTTTGCTTAACTTCTTCATCGCCTATTACCAAAATCATCGGAACTCGCATCTTTTCAGCGTTTCTAATTCGCTTATTTAAGCTCTCATTTTTCATACTTATCTCTGAATCTACACCATTTTCAAGCAGTTCCTTTGCTAACTCTTTAGCCCAATCTTGATGAGCCTCAGCAATAGGAATGATAATAACCTGTACAGGCGCTATAAAAAACGGAAACTCTCCAGCGGTATGCTCGATTAAAATCCCAATAAATCTCTCAAAAGAGCCCAAAATAGCCCTATGAATCATAACAGGACGAGCCTGTTCATTGTTGCTATCTATGTAGCTTAGATTAAATCTTTCAGGCAAATTAAAATCAACCTGTACAGTTCCGCACTGCCACTTTCTCTTGAGTGCATCGGTTATCTTGATATCGATTTTTGGGCCATAAAACGCCCCTCCACCCTCATCTATACTATAAGCGATGCTATTCTCATCAAGTGCATCTTTAAGTCCCTGTGTCGCTATATCCCAAAAAGCATCATCTCCAATAGCTTTTTGGGGCTTTGTTGAAACCATAAGCTCATAATTAAATCCAAAACTTTCCATGATAGCATCGACAAAAGTTAAAATTTCTATAATATTCTCTTTTATCTGTGCTGGGGTACAAAATATATGAGC
>CAZXOZ010000060.1:0-8405 GCA_964642805.1 uncultured Sulfurospirillum sp.
CCGCCTAATCCTGCAAATGATGGGATGTTTTTCTTTACATGTAGAGCCTTGTGAGCAAAAAGCTCTTTTAACTCTTTTTCATATCCAGCTCTACATGTAGAGATATATGCTTTATATATTGTATTGGCTTTCAACTCACAACCAAACTCGCCTATTAGCTCAAACTCATCGCTACTTTTTTTCTGTTTAAACTCCATCTCATCATACAGATTTTTTACTAAAACAAAACGAGAAAGTATCTCGTGATAATCTCCTCTTTTGCCGACTATTTTCAAGAAGATATTGACTTTTGCATAAGCACGGCTTATCACTTTTTGATTATCTTCTTACTTAGGCTTTTTAGTGCGTCCATATCTTGCGAGTTACTTCTTGCCTCTATGTTGGCTTTTTTTATCTCCTCTTCTAGCTCCTCTCGAAGTATGAGCATATCGTCTGGTGCGTCAAATCCGATGCGAACTACACCTTTTGATATATCAATAACTCTAACTATTATCTTTTCATCTAAAATAACAGCTTCACCTATTTTCCTTGATAGTATTAACATAACTTGACCCTATTTAATATATATTGCACTCTCTCTTCATCATCTTTTATTTCAACTAGACTAAATTCATCTTTTAGAACTATCTTGTAGAGCCCTTTAGTTTTTTTCTTAAAGCTCTTTTTATATATTTTTTTTCCTAACTCTATGTCATCTATATCGCCCAAATAACTATTTTCTTCTATATCAAGAAAATCAAGCGGGCTTAATTCTTTTTCATCTTCATAGACAAAATCGCCCTCGCTCAAGCGCTCTAAAGAACTTAAGGCTCCATCAAAACCAAACTTATTGGCTATAATTTTTCCTATACTTCGTATATATCCACCTTCGCTTATAGTAATCTCAAAAGTTAAAAATGGGTGCATATAGTGAATAATTTTAAAATCATAAATTGTGCTTTTTATCGCATTTAGTTCAAACTCTCTATTCTCTCTTGCTAGTGAGTATGCTCTTCTACCATCTACCTTTTTAGCACAATACTTTGGAGGAATATACTCAATCGTACCTTTCATGCTATCTTCAACAATCTTTAAAGAGTCGCTAGCAAATGGAACTATCTCAACTACTTTTTCTACTTTTTCAATATCAAGTGTTGGACTAGTGGCACCAAGCCACAAGGTTGCACGATATGATTTTTTCTTTTTGTTTAAAAACCTAAAAAGCTTTGTGTATTGCCCAAAAGCGACTATCAAAACTCCCTTTGCAAAAGGGTCAAGAGTTCCTGAAAATCCAGCTTTTTTTACACCATATTTTCGTTTTATTTTGGTTAAAAATCGACTTGATGAGATACTAGAGGGCTTATATGCAACGAATAGACGATTCAATAAATCTTCTCAACGAAAGAGGCAACTATATCTCTTTTTGTGCCTGCAAAGTTTATCTTTAGCTTGAACTCTCTTTTTATCTTACTTATTTCAAAAACGCGTCCTATGCCAAATATCTTATGCTTTACCAAATCACCTTTTTTATAAACTGTTGTTTTTTCAAGTATGAGTGAACCTTGACAAACACCAGACTCTTTTAAAAATCTACTCTTTACAAGCTCTGCTCTTCTGCCTTTATAGAACCTACTGTGAGAAAAGCTCAAAGCTAGCTCCTCCTTAGCTCTAGTGATTGCCACATACCCTAAACGCCGCTCCTCTTCTATATCGCTTCCATCACCAACAAGTGGCATAAAACCTTCTTCCATGCCTATAACAAATAGATATGAAAATTCTAATCCCTTGCTTGCATGTATGCTCATAACGGATATATTGTCGCTGCTAAAGCTATCTTTATCACTCTGAAGTGCTATATCGTTTAAAAACTCATCTATACTCATGTGTGGATTTTGTTTTACAAGGTCTCTAAAAAGTCCATAAAATTCATCTATATTTGAGACGCGGTCGAGCGAGTCTGGGAGCTGGTCATAGTATTTTTTAACCCCAAAAAGATTTTCAAGCTCTTCTATGATATTAAATGTTGCCTCGTCTGATACCCTTTTGAGACTCTGTAGGTCTTCACTAAATTTCATTAGTGCATTGTAGGATTTTTTACTAACCATATCTCTAAGCTCATCTTTTTTAGTCGTAATATAGCTATAAATAGAAAGATGGCTTTCGTATGCGGCTTTTAAAATCTTATCAACAGTTACCTTCCCTAAGCCTCGCTTTGGTCTATTGATGACTCTTTTTATGGAAAAATCATCATGCGGGTTGGCGATAACTCTAAGATAGGAGATCAAGTCCTTTATCTCCATTCGCTCATAAAATTTTACTCCACCTACCATGTTATATGCAATGCCAGAACGATTTAGTCCCTCCTCTAGTGAACGACTCAGTGCATTTATGCGATAAAGTACAGCGATATCTTTTGGACTAACCCCTCTGTCTATAAGCTCTTTTATCCTCTTAGAAACCTCTAATGCCTCATTTTTTTCATTGTATGACTCTATGACGGATATCTTAGCTCCTTGGGTTTTTGTGCTTTTTAGTACCTTGCCTAGTCGTGAACGATTGTGCTCTATAAGCTCGTTTGCAGCTTTTAGTATATTTGTGGTTGAACGATAGTTATTTTCTAATTTAATTATCTTTGTATCTTCAAACTCATCTTTAAACTCCAATATATTTTTTATATTTGCTCCACGCCAGCCATATATACTCTGGTCATCATCTCCCACTACACAGATATTGTTATGAGTAGAGCATATCTTTCGGATTAGCTTATATTGTAGCTCATTTGTATCTTGATACTCATCTATCATGATGTATCTATATCTTTGACTTGTCTCCTTGCATAGCTCTTCATTACTGTCTAAAATCTTATATGGGAGGGCGAGTAAATCATCAAAATCGACCAGATTATTGGTGTTCAGATAGTTTTCGTATTGCTCATAGATTTGTGCAATTTTTTTATAATTTGGCTCTTGTGCTTTCTCCCAAGCAAAGCTAGGACTCATAAGAGAGTTTTTATATTTTGAAATCTCGTTTGCAACTAAACCCACTGGAATATCAATATTGAAACTTTTTATAATTCTTTTTTTATCGTCATTGTCTATCACTACAAAACTATTTTGTCGTCCAAGTTTTTCCATGTTGAATTTTAAAAACAGTAGTCCAAATTTATGAAATGTACAAAGAAGTGGTGGGTAAATTTTAGCATCAATAAGACTTAAAGCTCTATCTCTCATCTGGGTCGCTGCTCTGTTTGTAAAGGTGAGAGTTAATATACTTGAAGCTGGGATGCCTTGTGAGAGAAGATATGCGAGCCTTGAGGTAATTGTTTTTGTTTTTCCACTGCCTGCACCTGCTAGTATAAGCAATGGCCCATCTATGGTCTTAACTGCCTCTTGTTGTGCTTGATTTAGTAATTCTAGTATCTTTGACATCTTTTTATCTCTTCAAGGGGTGCCCTTTATTTAGTCTATTAATTATAGCAGAAAAAATTTATATAAAAATTAACCGGCTGTATGCTTGTTATTATTATTATTATTTGTTATAATATATTTAAAAGGAGTATAAGTGCTAAGAGATTTCAGTAAAATAGAGACATTTTTGACAGTAGTGAAAGAAAAAAGTTTCTCTAGGGCTTCAAAAAAGCTAGGAATTAGCCAACCTGCAGTAACTCAACAGATAAAACTTTTAGAGGACTACTTAGACACACAGATAGTAGATAGAAAGAAAAGTGGGATTAATCTTACAAAAGAGGGGGAGCAGTTCTATAAAATAGCTACAAAGCTTGAAAAAAATATAGCAAATGCCGAAAAAGAGACCATAAAAATAATCAACAAAGAGTTAGTCTTTATTTTTGGAGCCTCTCTTGTGATAGGAAACTATATTTTACCAATTTTTTTGACAGAGATTCAAGATGCTATCAAAAATGAAGTTATGATAAAAGTGAGCGACTCTAACACTATAACACAAGGATTAATCGACAAAAAAATTGATTTAGCTCTTTTAGAATCACCGATGTTCAATGATAGTATTGTATATAGAGAGTGGATGGATGATGAGCTTGTCTTAGTAAGCAAAACTCCTCTTCCAAAATTTATAAGCCCAAGAAGACTAAACTCTTTTAGATGGGTTTGCAGAGAGGAAGAGTCACACTTAAGGCAAATCATAAAAGCTGAACTTGAAAAAGTTGATGTAGATTGCGAAGCATTTAATTTTGTAAGCATTGTTACAAGCTCTACAGCCGTTAAGCAGACTATTTTAAGATCTCCTGCGATTGATGGCATTCCTACTGTCTCTATTATCTCTAAGCATATGATTGAGGATAGAGTCGAAACAGGTGAACTCTTTTTTGCAAAAATAAAAGGTCTTAAAATAAAACAAAAACTATATCTTGCCTACTTAAAAGAGAGAAAGGTTGATGCTTTTATGGATAGGGTAATTAACTATATCATAAGCAAACGAAAGGTTTAGAGTTATTTTTTAAATAGATTTTTGTTCTTAGGATTAGAGAGAAGTGCTTCCATACTTCTTTTTACTCCTTTTGATGTCGGCTCTGGCTTCTCTTGCACCTCAACACTTAGGTTGATTAGTATTGGTGTTTCATCGACTATGATTTGCAAAACTGAAAGTAGTGGAACTGATACTAAAGATCCAAAATTTTCAGATCCAAAACCAGCCTCAAAGCTTATGCCCCACTCATCTACAATACAACTCTCAAAAGTATAGCCTGCTAAAACAAACATGGTTATAGGCTTAAAGTTAACATGAATCTCCTCTGGCAAAGCTGGCTCAAAACTTATCTCTGTTAGGTTTGTTAGGATTGAAAAGTTCACTCCTTTTTTTAAAAGAATCTCTAAAACATCTTTTACATGTCTTTTCATCTCTTTGCTAAACTCTATATCATTTAGTACATCTTGAAGCATCGCTAAACTCCTTTAGTAGTTCTCTTATCTCTTCTATGCCAATTTTCCAAAACTCTTTATCATCTATATCGAATCCAAATTTAGCTATAAGCTCTTTTGGACTCTTGCTCCCGCCTGCACTTAAAAATGCTGTATATATCTCTATAAAATTCTCACACTTACCGCTCTTATATAGTCCATAGAGTGCAAGAACTAAAAGCTGACCATAAGAGTAAGCATAGCAGTAGAATGGCGAGTGAATAAAGTGGGGAATATAGCTCCACCACATGTCATAATTTCTACCTAGCTTTACACTCTTGCCAAACATCTTCTTACTCTCTTGGAGCCAAATCTTATTGAAAGTATCCAAATTAAGTTCGCCATCATGAGCATGAACTCGTCTCTCAAAAGTAGTAAAATTTACCTGCCTAAAAAGCGTGGCAAATATGTCCTCAATTTTTGATGCATAAAGAGAGACTTTCTGCTCTTCGCTAAGTTCATCTTTTATATAGTCAAACACCAACATCTCAGCAAACACTGAAGCTGTTTCAGATGTCGTAAGAGGCGTATCAGAGCCGATATAGCCAACATCATAAGAGAGATACTGGTGAATAGCATGTCCTAACTCATGAGCTAAAGTAAACAAGTCTCTTCTTTTATTTGTATGATTTAGGAGTATATATGGATGAGCATCAGGAGTTGCAGGGTGTGAAAATGCTCCTCCTCTTTTTCCATCTTTTGGCATAACATCTATCCAACCCTCATCAAAAGCTCTCTTTGCTATGTTCGCAAACTTTGGACTAAACCTATTAAAGGCTTTTAAAACTATCTCTTTTGATTTTTCAAAACTGTAGACCTCCTCTTTTGTCTCAATGGGAGCATATCTATCATAATCATAAAGCTGTTCAACTCCTAAAATCTCCGCCTTTTTTATATAGTAGTCTTGAACCAAATCAAAGCTCTGTATTGTAGTCTCAACTAAAGCATCAACACTAGATTGACCTATCTTGTTGTCCATATGACGAGCCTGTTCAGGTGAGCTATATCCTCTAAGTTCACAGTCACTTTTGTGGTCAGTTTTTATCATGTTGTAGATATACCCAAGAAGGGGCTGATGAGGCTTCAAGCCTTTACTAAAAACTATTGAAGCCTTTTTTCTGACCTCTCTATCTGCACTATGAAAAAGTGAGAGTATCTCCTCTTGTGAGATTTTTTTGCCTTCAAAAGTGAACTTCAATCTACTAAAATGCTCGTCAAATAACCGACTAAACGCACTTCCTCCTGTTGTACTTTTTTTAAGAAGAACTCTCTCCTCTTTTATGCCAAGTTGGTGGGGTTTTTCATATTGAAGCGACTGAAGGTAGAACTTGTATACATTTGTACTCTCTATAAACTCTTTTTGCTTTAATTTGCTAAGACGATTAAATTCTAGTTCAAAAAAGATTAGAAATTCGCTAACTCCTGTATACTCATTTTGGTATTTGGCATAAAAACTGCCATTGCTACTATCGGTTGCAAACTTTAAAAAAGCGTATGTCATTATCTTGCTAAGTATTTGAGAAATTGCCTCATACTCTCGCAGTGCTTCTATAAACTCATTTGAGTTTAGATTTTTAAGACAGTTTTTATACATCTTTTCAAAATTCTCTGCTTTGTTTTTTGCTTTTGCTACATCGCCGTTTAATTCGTCTTCATTTATGTATAGTGCGTTTAAATCCCAATTCAATTCTTGCCTTTTTTACTATTTTAAAATCTATCAAAGCGTTCATTATAGCAAAATTTTCTGCTTTTTCTAAATCTCTTATGGTTAAATTTTTACTCTTTAAAAAACCACTTCTCATAAGTCTTGCCCTAGTTGTTCCTCTTAGAAGCGGATTTTTAGGTGTCATCCAAACTCCATCTACATGTAGAGCTATATTGGCTATTGTAGTATCTCGTAAGAGTCCATCTTTTGCTATGATTATCTCTTTTTCATCAACCATAAGTGCATCTAACTCGTCCCTATTGGCATACTTATGAGCATACTCTATATCAGACTCTACTATCTTAAAGTCCCTAAACTCTCTACATGTAAACTCTCTACATGTGGAGCTAATAATAACTTCAGCATAATCCACTCTAAGCCTAAACTCTCCTTTAGTGGGCAGATTAAAAATAGACTCTTCAAACTCTAGCTCCTCTTTAAACCCAAAAAACTCTCTTGTGCTATTTACTCTTTTTTGATGATACTTCATATGCAAAAGCTCTCCATCTTTTACTCGAATAGTCTCAAAAAAATGCGAATTTAAACTATCTTTTTTTATCATAATCAAGGAGTTATAATGCCACTTATGCCACTATTTGCACTATGAAAGATTATAGTTTCGTATTTTCTTGCATATAATCTTAAAAGTAGTTTTTGTAAAGTTGGTTGGATTGAGGGTGTAAACCAAGCATTGTTGCTAATTACTATCATGTATTTTGGACTGTTTTCAAATAGTCTGTCGGTTGTTGCCTCATAACAAACGGCACTTCTAAATGTATAGTTTTCTATCTCAAAATCAGAAACTTTTTTGGCACCCCTAAAATCTTCAGCTCCATCAAAAAATATATCGTTTATAAGGGTTACAGCCCATTTGGGGAGTGGAATTCTCTCTCCAAATGGAACTAAAACCACTTTATCTGCTATCTCTAATTCTCCATCTTTGAAGAAAAAAGAGGAGTTATACATCTTGCTACTCTTTATATGCAGACCACCTGTTACTATAGCTATATCATATGAAAGCAATTTTAGTCTATCAACCATCTTAGTTTCAAGGTTTAGATATAGTGGAAATGCACTCTCATGTAGAATTATCAAATCTTTATCTGCCCTAATCGCCTCATCTATAAGAGAAAAATTCTTATTAACTATCTCATCTGTATACTCTTTTTTCCACTTTTTACTCTGATCTAGATCTGTAATAGGAATTGCTATACTCAACTGTGGTAGCTCTACATGTGTAGGCTTATTGAGAGATATTAAACCCAACAAAAGTAAAATCCCGACTAGCTTATACCACTGTTTTAGCCTAACTGTAAGAGTTAAGATAGCCAAAAAAGCTCCGTACATGTAGATGTCTGTTGAGAAGTATGAGTTTATCAAAATCAGCTCAGGTTTAAACCAGTTAAATCCAAAAGGTGCAAAAAAACTAAGTCCAAATATCAAAATAGCTCGAACCTCAAAAGCTCTTCCTGCTAATCCAATAATCCAAAAAAATAGAGCATATAGGAGTCCAAAAGAGAGTATAACCAAAGGGGCAAGATAGGATAAGTCATAATATCTAAAACTAAAGCTAATCCAGTAAAACCAAAACATTCCTATAAAAAATCCAACCCAAAGAAGAGTTTTTTTACTGCTCGTAAGTAGAAGATAGAAACCAATAACAGCTAAGATAGTGTCTAAAGCTCTCATTTGAAAAGAAAAATATGCAAAATAGATAAATAAACTCAGAAACATTGCAATAAAAAAGCCATTTATTATAAAAAAAGTGCTAAAATAGCTCCTTGAAA
>CAZXOZ010000061.1:0-8309 GCA_964642805.1 uncultured Sulfurospirillum sp.
TCAGAGGGTTCAATAGAGGATAAAAGATATGCAGACCATAATAAGAAGTAAAAATATTTTAATAGATGGAGAGTTTAAATCCGCTGATGTTGTTATTCAAGGGGGGCTTATTACTTCGGTGCTTGGGTATAAAACGGTAGATATTGCTATAGATTTGGGTGAGAGAAGAGTGGTTCCTGGATTTGTGGATCTACATAGTGATGCGATAGAAAAAGAGATAGAGCCAAGACCAGGAGCGAGGTTTCCTGTAAAAATGGCAGTGGTTGAGCTTGATAAAAAGCTATCAATGGCTGGGATTACCACCATGTATCATGCTATCGGCTTTAACGATGAAGAGCTACACAAGGGAAGAGGTACGGGCGAGTCTAGGGATTTGATTGAGGAGATATATGAGGCAAATAAATCTCATCTAGGAGCAGATAATCTTATACATGTAAGGTTTGAGATAACAAGTCTAACTTCTGTAGATATGATAAAAGAGCTTATTGGTGCAAAAAAAGTAAATATGCTCTCAATTATGGATCACTCAGTTGGACAAGGGCAGTTTAAAACACTAGAGAGCTGGAAAGAGCATCATGTGAAAACCTATGACTTAAGTGAAGATGAGGTTGATTCATATATGAAAAGAAAAGCTAAAAATAGTACAAATGATGTAGTTGATGACTTACTAAAATTTGGGCTAGCTCACAAACTTCCAGTTTTAAGTCATGATGATGATTGCGAGGAGAAGGTAGATACACTAAAAAAATTAGGAGTTACTTTTAGCGAGTTTCCTTTAAGTATTGAAGTTGCAAAATATGCAAAAAGTATGGGATTGAGCACAGGTATGGGAGCTCCAAATGTAGTTAGGGGAGGCAGTCAAAGCGGCAATATCGCTGCAAAAGAGCTAGTTAGAGAGGGTGTTTGTGATTATCTTTGTAGTGATTATCACCCCTCATCTATGCTTCTTAGTCCTTATAGGCTTAAAGAGGATGTAGGCTTGTCGCTTGAAGATGGTTTTGCTATGATTAGCACTACTCCAGCAAGATTGGCAAATCTAACTGATAAGGGTGAGATCAAAGAGGGGCTTAGGGCGGATATAGTTGTGATTGATGAGTCTCATTTTCCAAAAGTAGTACTTACTTTTAAGGATGGGGATGTTGTTTATAATGGGATAAGGGGATTTAATCTATAGATGAAGAGGATAATTTTAATCGTTGGAGCAAGTGGGGTTGGAAAAGATACACTGCTTAGAGGTGTAAGAGATAAAGTAAAGGCAAATTTTATAAAAAGATATATCACGAGAAAACCAGATAGTAATGAAGAGAATTTTTATGTAGATAGTGATGCTTTTAAAACTCTACGCAAGATTGGTTTTTTTATCTCATCTTGGGAGGCTCATGCAAATCACTACGGTATAGCAAAAAATCAGATACAAGATGGGATAAATATCATCTCAGTCTCAAGAGCAGCTATAAAAGATTTTGAAAAAGCTTATAGAGATGTTACTACTATAAGCATAACTCTTCCAAAAGAAGTTTTAAAACAAAGACTAAAAGAGAGAGGAAGAGAGAATAAAGAGCAGATAAAAGAGAGACTTAGCAGAAGCTATAACTCTTTACATGTAGAGCATTTAATAGAGTTTGATAACAGCTCAAGCCTTGAAGTTTCACTTAAAAATTTTGAAAGAGTATTGAGTGAGATTTAAGTTTTTAGGAACAGCTGATGGCGCAGGAATACCAGCTCACAACTGTACATGTAGAGCTTGCGAGAGCTACCGCAAAGATAAAAAACAAAACTTTCCAACTTGTGCATATATAGAGATAGATGATGAGATAATCTTGCTTGATGCTGGACATGACGATATAGCCTTAAAGTTTGATGGCAAAAAAATAGCTGCTATTTTTTTGACCCATTTTCACTCAGACCACTGTTTGGGACTGTTGAAGCTTAGACACTCTAAAGATAGGATTGAGTGCTATCACCCAAAGGATGAGATTGGATTTTCTGATCTTTTTAAGCATAAGCACTCTATAGAATATAAAGAGGTTGAGGAGTTTCAAAAGATAACTATAAAAGATATAGGCTTTACTCCAATTCCCCTAAAGCACTCCAAGCATACAACGGGCTATCTCATAGAGTATAAAGATAAAACTATAGCTTATCTTACCGATTGTAATGGCATAGAAGAGAAGAGTTTTGAGTTTTTATACAAGCAAAAGATAGATTATGCCTTCATAGATGGTTGTTATGATGAGAGGCGACAAAACGGGAATCATCTGAACTATCTTCAGGCGAGCAATATTTTAGACTCTTTACATGTAGAGAGTGGAGGATTAATTCATATTTCACATACTACATTAGAGTATATTCTAAACAACAACATAGAGTTAAATTATGATTATGTTGAAAATGGATTTGAGATAAGAGTTTAACACTCTTATCTCTATTGGTTAAACTTCAGCTGCTAAAAGCTTATCTCTAAACTCATTTCTGATTGATACAAACCAAGTTGGCTCAGCAGGATACCACCAAAGTTTTTCAAGTGCATCTCCAGCATAAATCTCTTTAAAAATTCTCTTTGACTCATCAATTAGATAGTTTTCTGCTCCTTTTGCACAAGAGTTATATCCAGTTTTATTAGTAAACATAGCCCCGGTCTTACCTCCATTGTATATCCAATTAAGCCAAGCATAAGAGCCCTCTAAGTTTTCAGCACCCACAGGAATTGCTATTCCATCTAGCCAAGTTATGCCACCCTCTTTTGGAATTAAATACTTAATCTTGCCATTTGTCTCTTTTATTAGTCTAATTGCAGGACCATCCCAAGTTTGACCTATGGCACAGTTATTTTGTTGAAATGCATTTATAGTCTCTTGAGCGTTTGACCAAAACTGCTTTATATTTTTTTTATTTCCAATTAAAAAGTCAGTAATTTCACCATATGTCTTTCTCATTAGTTTTTCATCTTTGTAGGTATCAAGTAGCCTATTTGACGATATTTTTCCAATTGAATCCAAATATAGTCCAGCACCAATAAAAGATGAATGAGCTCTAACTGTAACTTTGTTTACCATGTCATCTTCCCAAAGTCTTCCAAAACTAACTTCATTTGTCCTAAGACCCTTTACTTTGTCAGTATTGACCGTTATAGCCTCAGTTCCCCATGCAAAAGGAAGCAGGTATCTTTTTCTTCTAAACATAGCATCAAGTGATTGAGATGCCTCTAGCATAGATGGTTTAATCTTGTCCATATTTACTCTACTCTCGTCTATTGGCTGAAGAAGGCTATGTTTATAGTAGTGAGAGCCATAGCCATGAGTTGGTAAAATTATATCAAAGCCTTTTCCTTTAGATGCTCTAAGCTTATTTAAAACTTCATCATTTGAGCCATATGTTGAAACTATAGCCTTAAATCCAGTTGATTTTTCAAAGTCTGCGATCATCTCATCACTAAAATAGTCGCTCCAAGCATATATCTTAACAATATTGTTTTTTGACACAGCATTAGAAGTAATAATTGCAGGAGCAACCAAAACAGCACCACCTAAACCCAACCCATTTTTAATAAAATTTCTTCTCTCCATTAAATCCCCTTTTTGAAAGTAGTAAAGTATTTTAAGATATTTATATTACTAATTGATTACAAAATCACGACATGCTCAAGAGGTTGTATAGCTAAGCAGTAACCATATTGTAATCATTTATAGCTAGTATTTTATAAAAATATAGGAGTGGTAATATGAGTGTAATGATAAAAGATGTAACTATGAGCTTTGGTAATTTTACTGCCCTAAAAGATATTGATATTGAGATAAAAGAGGGTGAGTTTTTTTCTATACTAGGACCTTCTGGGTGTGGAAAAACAACTCTTTTAAAGATAATTTCTGGTTTTTTAAGTCAAACAAAGGGCGAGGTTTATATCTGTGGCAAAGATGTAAAAGATGTTGATGTAAATAAGCGACCAACAGCTTTGATATTCCAAAATCTTGCACTCTTCCCAAATTTGAATGTAAAAGAGAACATAGCCTTTGGTTTAAGAGTTAGAAAAATGAGTAATGATAAGATAGATAGCGAGGTTGATAGGCTCTTAAAAATGATTTCACTTTTTGAGTACAAAGATAGTATGATAGATGAACTTAGTGGTGGACAAAAACAGAGAGTTGCAATCGCTAGAGCCTTGGCGGTTAAGCCAAAAGTTTTACTTCTTGATGAACCGCTCTCAGCACTTGATTTAAAACTAAGACAGCATATGAGACAAGAGTTAAGAGAGCTTCAAAAATTAACACAAATAACATTTATTTATATAACTCATGACCAAGGAGAGGCTCTATCTATGTCGGACAGAGTTGCTGTTATGTCAAGTGGCTCAATTGAGCAAATCTCTTCACCCAAAGAGTTATACGAGAAACCAATAAGCTCTTTTGTAGCATCTTTTGTTGGTGAGAATAATGAATTTGAAGGTGAAGTAATAGAGAGAGTTGATGATACTATTACTCTAGTAAAGACCCTATATGGTAATTTTAGAGTTAAGAGCGAACAAGGTTTTGAGCCAAATACAAAAGTGAGACTTTTTGTAAGACCAGAGAGATTTTCACTCATAGAGGTGGGTACTAAGTCAAACAAAGAGAGAGAAAATAGTCTTAGTTTAGAGATTAAATCCACCTCTTTTGAGGGTTCAATTATAAATATATACACAAAAAGAGATGAGCAAGATAGTGTAAAAGGGGATATTCTTATACAAAAAAAGAGCAATGAGAGAGTAATGTCCAAGCTGAATGAAAAGATTGAGCTCTTTTTTGACTCCCATGATATTTGTATCTTTAAGGCGTAAAGATGAGCAATATCTTTAAAAAATATGGAAAGTTTTTAGGCACATATATAGTTGCATCAGTGGTACTATGGATTGTCATGTTTATAGCTGTTCCACAAATCTTAATCATTGATTACTCATTATGGAATTATGATGAAAAAACTCAAGCAAAGCTATGGGATAGAGCCGATAAGATGGCTGAAGAGAAAGAGAATTTAGAGAAAGTTTTAAAAAAAGAACCATCCAATTTAGAATTAAAAAATAGGATTGAAGAGATGGCAAAAGAGATACAAAGACTAGATGACATGTCTAGGGAGCCCTCAAGAATCTACTCTTTTAAAAATTATGAATACCTTTTAACAAACACTCTGCATAGAAATGTTTTTTTAAAAACAATCTGGTCAAGCGTGCTTGTAACAATCATCTCTTTGCTTGTTTGCTACCCCATTGCGTTTTACCTTGCGAGCTCACAAAGTGTTGCAAAAAGCAGACTATTGCTTTTTGCAATGCTTATAATTCCCTATTGGGTGGATGAGCTTCTAAGAACATTTGCATGGTATATGATACTCTCCGAGAGTGGGATAATGAACAATATTTTGATTTATCTAGGTGTTGTAGGTGAGCCTATAAACTTTTTTAAAAATAACTCAGCGGCACTTATAGGTATGGTTTATGCCTATATCTTGTTTATGTTGCTTCCAATCTACAACACACTAGAGTCATTGGATAAAAATCAGATTTTAGCTGCAGAAGATTTAGGTGCCTCTTGGATAACAATCCATAGAAAAATTGTCATACCGTATGCGAGGTCAGCCATAGCAGTTGGCTCTATGTTTGTTTTTATGCTTACTGCCGGCACATACGCTGTCCCCTCCATACTAGGAGGTACAAGCGGTATATGGTTTACTCAGATTATATATAGCTGGTTTTTTGATGGCGGCAATTGGAATCAAGGGGCAACCTATGGAATTGCACTCTTAGTACTTTGCATATCATTTATCATGATAATGTTAAAAGTATTTAAAATTAAACTTGAGGATGTAGCAAAATGATTATAAATTTTAAAAAAATATCAAATCTATTTATGAAGCTCTACTTTTTACTCTTCTTTTTCTATCTATTTTTACCTCTCATATTTGTCTCTGTCGCTGCTTTTAATGACACTAGTATGCCAACCGTCTATCCTTGGAGCGGATTTACTCTTCATTGGCTAGGGGAGTTTATTGGGCACGATGCACTAATGTTAGCGATATGGAACTCACTTATCATTGCATTGATAGTTATTTTATTGTCTGTTCCAATAGGCCTAGCTGGAGCACTATTTTTATTTAGCACGGATAAAAAATCTAAAAAAATCTTATATCCTATACTGGTATCTCCCATCTTGACTCCTGGGGTTATTGTGGGTATATCTACTCTTGTTATGTGGAGCTATCTACTGGAAGTTTCTGGGGGGTTATTCCTTGCCGCTATGGGTCAGACCACATTTATAGCCTCTATGAATATGCTTCTTTTTATGGCAAAGCTTCAAAAATTCGACAAAAATCTAGAGTTAGCCGCACTTGATTTAGGAGCTACTCCATCACAGCAATTTTTTAGGGTAGTTTTGCCATTTCTAAAGCCAACAATCTATACAACTATAATTCTTAGCCTGTTGCAGTCTATCCAAAACTACAATACAACACTTTTTTTAATAGGAACAGATACAACTATAACTATATTTATAGGGAGTATGATTAAATTTGGTCTTAGCCCTGTATTAAATGTTTTAGCTTTTGTAAGCGTACTTATAGCAATTGTAATTTCTCTAATACAGGCCTTTAAAAAATGGAAGAGTAGAGCATGAAAATCTCTCCAAGAGTTGTAAAAAAAGGAGTAAGTGTAGATTTTATTTTAGAGATAAAAAATATCAAATATATAGACTCTATAGTGATATTTTCTCAAGATAACTATTTTCATAAAGAGAGTGTTGCATATAAAGAGATTGACTCTAAGCTCCATTTTAACTACAAGATGGAGTGTATTGGAGAGTTTGTAGTGCAGATAAATTTTACATATAAAGAGTCATCTACGATTTCAATTTACTGTACAGAAGAAGAGCTTGGACGCCTAAGACCCTTCAAAGGCGATTTGCACATGCACACAATCTTTTCAGATGGCAATAGAACACCAATTGCTATGATTCTTAGCTCCCTAGAGAAAGGTATGGATTTTATAAGCATAACCGACCATGATACCATTGAAGGCTATCTTGAAGGTGCAAAAAAAGCAGATGAGCTAGAGATAGATATACTCATACTCCCTGGAGAGGAGGTGAGTGTTGGCAGAGGGGATGTAAGTCGCTCAAAGGGCAACGGTCATATACTCAGCATAAATGCAGACGGCTCAATTGAGGAGTTAAGAAAAGATAAAAATAGATATAAAGAGGAGTTGGCTAAAATTGTTGATAATCTTGATATTGAAGAGCTTGAAGAAGGCATTGACCCTTTTCATTATGCTAAAAATATATGGACTATAGAGAGTATCGCTTCTTTGGGAGGCATATCTATACTTGCTCATCCAAACTGGGTTTACTACGATAAAAAATATCATCTTCATCAGCCGATATATAAAGAGATGCTAAAAAACTCAAAGATTGATGCAATAGAGGTTTTTGGAGATATTGAGGGCGATGATGAGTGCAATAATCTAGCCTACTTAGAGTACTTACAAACTAAAAATAGATTTAAGTATATAGCACCAATAGCAAATAGTGACGCTCACAATAGTGATGTAGAGCTAGGAGAGAGATTTAGTATAATTTTTGCCAAAGAGCTTACATGTAGAGCTGTTGTTGAAGCAATCAAAAGTGGGCATAGTTGTGCAGTATCAAAAAGAAGTAGTGGTAAGTTTGAATTTATAGCAAAAAGTGAAATAGCCCACTATGTAAACTTTTTATTAAGAGAGTATTATCCAAAACATCAAAAGTTAAAGAGCAAATTGGCTAAACTCTATATGGATGAGGTGCTAAATAATCAATCTTTTAAGAAAAAGATTGAGCTTACAAAAGAGAGGATTAATCAATATGAGAGGATTTTTTTTAATTTTGATATTTGAAGGAAATTTGCTATAATCTGAAAAAATATTAGGCAAATAAGTGAAATTTCCTCATAAGATTAAAACAAAACTAGTAACACTTCTCTATCACTATATTCCAAGATGTCCCTACTACAATACATATTTTGCATTTAGGCGTACTGGGGTTCATCCTCCTGCTTATTTTCGCACAGCTTAACAAAAATAAATAATTAGGATATAAAATGAGTTTCATAGTAGGTTTTCCACGAATTGGAGAGCAAAGAGAGTTAAAAAAAGTATTAGAAGAGTTTTGGGCGAAAAAATGCTCATATAGTGAAGTAACTAGAGTTGCGAGTGAGCTTAAAAAACGACACTGGGATTATCAAAAAGAGGCCGGTATAGAGCATATAAGCTCAAATGATTTCTCTTTATATGATGGTGTTTTAGATACATCTTTTAT
>CAZXOZ010000062.1:0-8218 GCA_964642805.1 uncultured Sulfurospirillum sp.
CTACACAAAAAGACGGAAGCGTAGATGAGAGTGCAAAAAAAGAGGCGAGAGAGAGGATTTTTAGAAAAGGACACCTTTTAGAGGAACTATCAAGTAAATACAGCTCAAGCGAGAGATTTCTAAATGCTCTAACCCTAGGGAGTGGAGAGATGAGCGAGGGGAGTGGAGTCAATCTTTTGAGTGTTCATGCAAGCAAGGGCTTAGAGTTTAGTGAAGTCTATGTGATTGACTTGATGGATGGACGATTTCCAAATAGAAAATTGATGAGCAAAGGCGGAAGTCTTGAAGAGGAGAGAAGACTCTTTTATGTGGCCACAACAAGAGCAAAAGATAGGTTATCTCTTTCGTATGCTAAATATGATAAGATAAAAAAGATAAAATACACACACTCTCCTTTTTTAAAAGAGGCTAAGCTTGTTGTTTAATTATTCATAAAACTTATGTAAGATAAATTTAAAATATCAGGAGTTATATATGAGTAAAGTTATGTTAGGATTGTTTATGACTTCAACCTTTATGTTAGCAGGAATAAAGACGATGAATGCCTCGCCACAGATAGTACAAAGCGGAATTAAGATTATAGATATAAGAACAAAGCCAGAGTGGATTGAAACAGGTATAGTTAAGGACTCTATAACCATAACGTTTTTTGATGCTCGCGGAAACTATGATGCACAAAAGTTTTTAGATGAGATAAATACGCATATAGATAAAAATGAAGAGTTTGCTTTGATATGTCGTACAGGAAGTAGAACTACTTCAGTTTCTGATTTTCTTGGCAGACAGGGCTATAGTGTTATTAATCTAAAAGGCGGAGTAAATAGCCTGGCTAGACAAGGTTATGAGTTGGTTAAGTACACAAGATAACAAGAAGCTCTACATGTAGATAATCCTACATGTAGAGCTCATCTAGAGAGCTTTTGCTATAATTTTATTTAACCTTTTAGCAAATCCTGCTATATCTTCTATCTTCATGCCTTCACTAAGCCTTGCTTGATCCATTAGTAAAAATGATATATCATTTAGCATTAAATCATCTGTTTTTGCAAGTAATTTAGTAAAAATCTCATGATTGGGATTAATCTCAAGTATCGGTTTTACGGTTGGCATATTCTCTTGCCCCATCTGTTTTAGCATCTGTTGCATTTGATAGTCTGGGTCATTTTTATCGTAGATTAGAACTGATGGAGAATCACTAAGGCGATTAGATATTTTAACATCTTTTGCATCATCTTTTAAAATCTCTTTCATTTTAATTAGTATAGCTTGATACTTCTCTTCACTATCCTTGGTCTGCTCTTTATCCTCTTTTATCTCTTCATCTATATCAGAGTTGTTGACTGCCTTGATTGGAGTTTTATCATACTCGTTTACCATAGGCATAACAACACTATCTACCTCTTCATCAAGTAGAAGAACCTCTATATTTTTTGCTTTAAACTGCTCAATTAGTGGAGAGTTTCTTAGTATAGCTTCATTTTCACCAGCGATATAGTAGATTGATTTTTGATTCTCTTGCATGGCCTCTTTATACTCTTTTAGAGTTATAAGATCATCTCTTTTGCTTGATTTAAACATGACTAGATCCAAGAGTATCTCTTTATTTTCATAATCACCATAAAGACCCTCTTTCATAACCCTTCCAAAAGTTTTATAAAACTCTAAATATAGATCTTTATTTTTGTCTTGAAGCTTTTTTAGTTCACCTAGTATCTTCTTAACACTCGCTTTTTTTACACTCTCTAGGATGCGATTTTTCTGAAGTAGTTCACGACTTACATTTAGTGGTAAATCCTCAACATCAATGATGCCCTTGACGAACCTAAGATATTGAGGGAGTAGCTCTTTTTCATCATCTGTGATAAATACTCTTTTTACATAAAGCTTTACTCCTGGCTGATAATCCATTCGAAAAAGATCCATAGGGGCAATTGAAGGCACATAGAAGAGTGTATTGTACTCTATAGTTCCCTCTGCTTTTGTGTGTGTCCATAGTATTGGGTCTGTGTTGTCGTGCGAAATTTGTTTATAGAAGTCCATGTACTCATCTTTTTTAATTCCATTTTTGTTCATACGCCATAAGGCAGAAGCCTTGTTAATCTGCATATTTTTAACTTCATTTTTTCCCTCTTTTTCATCATCTTTAGCAGGAGTATACTCATCTTTATCCATCCAAATCTCAAACGGTATATGGTTCGAGTATTTCTTGATAATAGACTCTAAGCGATACTGCTCTAAAAATTCGCTCTCATCATCTTTTAGATATAGTTTGATTGTGGTTCCGTGAGCCTCTTTTGTACTTTTTGTTATCTCATACTCTCCAGTACCTTCGCTACTCCACATGTAGGCTTCATCCTCATTGGCTTTTTTTGAAATAACCTCAATTTTTTGTGCTACCATAAAAGCAGAGTAGAATCCAACACCAAATTGACCTATCATATTTGAGTCTTTTTTCTGATCACCACTTAAGTTTTGAATAAATGATTTTGTGCCACTCTTAGCAATAGTACCAAGGTTTTCTACTAGCTCCTCTTTACTCATACCAACTCCATTATCGCTTATTGTGAGAGTTTTTGCCTCATTATCTATTGCTATATCTATGCGTGGTTGATACTTTAGATTTTTAAACTTTTCATCAGTAAGAGCAAGATAGTTTAGCTTGTCTAGTGCATCTGATGAGTTTGAAATTAGCTCTCTTAAAAATATCTCTTTATTTGAGTATAATGAGTGTATCATAAGGTCTAAAAGCTGTGTAACCTCTGTTTGAAATTTATGTTTTGCCATTTTTTGTTTTTCCTTCTGTAATTTATTAGCAATTCTATCAATAGTTTGCTAAAAAGATGCTAAAGTTATCTATGGTTAGTAAGTTATCTTTAGCCTGATTGTATCAACTTTATCTAAAAAAGTATGATACAATTTTAAAACCAGCCCCAGCAGCTGTGATGGTTGCTATGACATTGAGCATGATATTTGTAACCCCTAAAAGAAAACTGCCTCCACTGAACAACCAAAAAGTCTCTAGCGCAAAAGTTGAATAGGTAGTTAATGCACCAAGAAGTCCAGTTGATAAAAAAGACTTCATAGGAAGAGAGAAGATTTGCGTATAAGTAAAAAGAGCAAAAAGAATACCTAGTATAAGACTACCTATGACATTGACACCCAGTGTTCCAAAAGGTAATTCATGAGAGACATTGCGGTTGATAAGCCCATTGAGATAGGCTCTTGCTACAGCTCCTATAAAGCCACCACTACCTATGGCTAGTATTGTTTGCCAACTCATCTTGTAGCACTCCTTGCATATTTTCTCTCATTTTTTCAAACCAATTTTCATCTGATTTTGGCTCTATAGAGTCAAGATATTTGATAGTAATATCTCCACTGCGAGCAGTTAAGTTTTGCGAATCAAATATCTGTTTTGTATTGACTATAACTACAGGCTGTACTTTGAGATTTAGTTTTTGTGCTAGTATTTTTGCACCAGCTTGAAACTCTAGTATGTTTTTACCATCCCCTCTTGTGCCTTCGGGAAACATTGTAATTACCCTATTTTCACTAATTCTCTCTTTAGAGAGTTTTATTATTTTTATGATTGATCGTCTGTTTTTTCTGTCTATCGCTATCATTTTAGGAACATTGACGATATTGCCAAAGAGTGGAATATTCTCTATCTCCTGTTTTGTGACCCAACATTGGTCTTTGGGGTAGATTGCTTCAAGAGCTATAATATCAACTACACTTTGATGATTTGCAACTATTAGTTTCGCTTCTAAATCGGGATTACCTTTTTCTATAATTTTAAAACCCATGATATATGTCTGTAATTTTGCCCATACTTGTCTTATTTTGTGTTGTCTATTTTTAAATATAAACATCAAGACTATTATCACCAATATAGTCACAATAAATTGAACCACAAGAAAGTAACCCTTAGTCTTTGCTACCATATATCCATCCTATTTTTCCATTTGGAAGAAGTATTTTTGTGTAGTTATCTTTTGAGTCAAGTTTTTGAGCATAGATAGTTCTATTTGTTATATAAAAAATAGTAGATTTTTCAGTTGGAAGGATTTTGATTTCAGCTCCTTTGTCAATCTTGATACTATTTAGAGGATTTTTATTGTACACAAACAATCCAATTAACATAATAAGAAAGACTATATACCCCGCCTTTCTTCTGCGAATAAATAGAAGAATTAATATAAGAGCTACAACACCATAGGCTCCATCTTTATATATTTGAAGACTGCTTTGAGCAGGGTTTAAGTCTATCTGTGTACTTATCCTGTCATCTGACATAACAATAGGAAGAGAGATTTTTTCAAATCTATTTGCAGTAGTGTTAAAGTATGTAAAGATAAAATCTTTTGTGTAGCTAGGAACAATAGCATAATAAAATATACTAGAGTATGGTAGATTAGCACTGCTTGAATCAATCCCATCTCTAACAACCCACTCTAAATTAAAATCATCTAAGTTTGCCAGCTTTGCCTCTACTTCTAAAACAACTATAAAGTTTTTGTCATCAAATCTAGTAGTCTTATTTTTTTTTATATTGAGTGATTTTGCTATAACACCGCTAAACTGTTCAGATTTGTTTAGTTTGATTATTTTTGGAGCTATAATTTTGAGTGTGCTACTGTCAATTTCGTATAAATTTTTATATGTATGCAAAGTTAAAGAGGGCAGTTTAGCAGTAGTGCTATGTGTCTTCATATAAAAAGTATTAAAGAAGATATTGTCACTAGACCACTCCCACTTTGAATCAGGATTTAACACCTCTATGCCTTGTGAGTTTTGAAAGCTAGTTCTTATCTCTTCAAAGTTATCATTTGAGACTATCGCTTTTATCTTAATAGCAAATATCTCGTTAACAAATATCTTTAATGGAGCCCCTTCGTGTGATAAAAAGATAGATTGTATTTTTTGATAGTTTGTAGTATCACTTTCATTGACATCATATATACTTTGAGCCAATAAGGCAACACTTGAACAGAAAAATAGCAATAAAAGTTTTTTAATCACTGCTCCATAAACCCTTGAAGCATTTTAACGCCAT
This sequence comes from uncultured Sulfurospirillum sp., assembly GCA_964642805.1. Taxonomy (GTDB): domain Bacteria; phylum Campylobacterota; class Campylobacteria; order Campylobacterales; family Sulfurospirillaceae; genus Sulfurospirillum_A. The sequence goes on from CAZXOZ010000062.1 coordinate 5,057, forward strand.
CAGTTGAGCCTAAGAGTGCTTCAACGGCCCTCTCAGGGTGAGGCATAAGTCCAAATACATTTTTCTCTATGTTGCAGATACAAGCGATAGAATCAACTGAGCCATTTGGATTTTTATCAACCCCATCTTTATCGCTATATTTTAGAAGAACTTGGTTGTTTTTATAAAGACTCTCCAATCCTCGCTTATCTATAAAATAATTTCCCTCCCCATGAGCGATAGGGATACTTATCAGATCACCTACATGTAGCTTCTGCAAAAACTTATTGTCACTATCGATAACTCTTAGATGATGAAATTTTGATATAAAATGTACACTAGAGTTTCTCTTCATAGCTCCCTCTAAAAGCCCCATCTCAAGAAGCATTTGGAAGCCATTGCATATACCAAGAACATATCCACCACTATTTGCAAATCTAACTACATCCTTCATGATATGAGAAAACTTCGCAATCGCAGCACTTCTAAGATAGTCACCATAGCTAAAGCCACCAGGAAGTATAACTAAGTCAGTATCAGATGGTAAGCTCTCATTTTTGTGAAAAACTAGCTCAACCTTAGCTCCTAGCAGCTCGAAAGCATACTTTGTATCTATCTCACAGTTGGTTCCAGGAAAAACAACAATAGCAACTTTTGTCATTTTATCTCAATCTCATAGTTTTCTATGACAGTATTTGCTAGTAGCTCTTCACACATCTCAATAGCTCTTCTTTTAGCCTTTTCTCTATCCTCTTCCTCTACATGTAGAACTATCTGCTTACCAACTCTTACGCCACTAACTTCAGTAAAATTAAGAGCTCCAAGTGCATGATGAACTGCTTTACCTTGAGGATCTAAAACACCCTCTTTGAGTTGAACATTAACTACAATTTTCATTTTACTGTCCCCTTTTCAAAAAAGAAGTTTCTTGAAAATTCCTCGCGACTAAAGCTAATGTTTCGCATAAAGTCTCTCATCTTACTACTCCTTCTAAAATTCTATTTAATACCTCTTTATAGGCAACTTTTACGCTACCTAAGTTCTGTCTAAAAACATCTTTATCTAGTTTTTCGTTTGTGTTTGTATCCCAAAGCCGACAGCTATCGGGGCTGATCTCATCTGCAAGAAGGATATTGCCTTGCTTGTCTACCCCAAACTCTACTTTGAAGTCAACGAGATTCAAGCCTCTTTTATGGAAAAACCTTTTTAGTATATCATTTATCTCTCGTCCAAGTCTTTTTAGCTCTTCTAGGTCAGATTCACACTTTACAAGCCCCATAGCAATGCAGTGCTCATCATTTAAAATGGGGTCATTTAATCTATCCTCTTTGTAGTAAAACTCCACTATAGAAAAAGGTAGTTTGGTTCCATCTTTTATGCCAAGTCGCTTTGTGAGTGAGCCAGTTGCAATATTTCTTACAACAACCTCAATCATAATAATATCTACTTTTTTAACAAGCTGACTGCTCTCATTTAACATTTTTACAAAGTGAGTTTTAATACCATTTTTCTCTAAGAGCTCAAAAAGCTTAGTGCTTATTTTGCAATTGAGTGCTCCTTTTCCCTCTTCAAAGCCTTTTTTTTGCGCATTACCTGCTGTTAGGTCATCTTTAAACTCAGATATTAGAAGATTTTTATCACTTGTTGCATAGAGCTTTTTAGCTTTTCCTTCATATAGCAACTTCTGTTTATCCACAATTTTTACCTCTAGTTTAGTTTTATATGTAGTGCTTTTATAATATCAATTGCACTTTTTAGTTGAAGATCTTTTAGAATATTCTCTTGCGTTATAACATCACTTTTCTCATCTTCTTCTATATCTTTTTTTTCTTTATCAACTTCATCAATTTTATCCAACTCTTCCTCTAAGTGCTTTTTAAGATCCCTCTCTTTTACCATAAAGTTATCTATCTTATGAGGAACTTTTCCAAAGTGTACTATGATATCTGGTGTGATGCCAACTGCTTGGATAGTTCTTCCGCTTGGTAGATAATATCTTGCTATTGTAAGCCTTAAAGCCTCCCCTTTATCTATAGGAAGTATGACCTGAACACTACCTTTTCCAAAAGTCTTTTCACCCAAAACAATAGCTCGCTTATGATCTTGTAAAGCACCACTTACGATTTCACTCGCACTCGCACTTCCCTCATTCACTAAGACCACTAGAGGAGTTTCATTTATGGTTCCTTGTGCAGTCGCTCTATGCTCATTGTTCTTATGTTCATGGCGACCTTTTTGAGAGACTATGATACCCTCATCTATAAACAGATCAGCAAGTCCAACGGCTTGATTTAAGAGACCACCAGGATTGTTTCTTAAGTCTAAAATAATTCCATCTATATCTCTATTTTTACCAAGCTCCTCTTTTACATCTTTTACTACATTTTTATCAAATTTTATAACCCTAACAAATAAAATATTCTCCTCCTCTATACTTTTTGCATAGACCGAGTCAATTTTGATAATATCTCTTGTGATTGGAATAAGGATGGGTTTGCTCTCTCCCTCCCTTATGATCGTAAGAGTTAAACTAGTTCCAGGCTTCCCCCTCATGATACCTACTGCTTCATCTATCGTCATATTTAGAGTTGAGAGCTCATCAATTTTGAGTATAATATCACCCGCCTCTACACCCGCCTTGTCAGCAGGAGTTCCCTCGATAGGAGCGATAATAGTTAAAGCCCCATCTCTTAATCCTATGGTAATACCAAGACCACCAAACTCACCATCTGTTTGGATTTTTAAATCCTTAAAGTGTTTTGTATCAAGATATGCTGAGTGAGCATCAAGGTTTGTTAAAAGTCCCTCTATAGACTTTCTAACTATCTCTTGCATAGTCAAGTCATCTATATAATACTTCTCAATAGTACCTAAAACTTTTGTAAATTTAGCGAGCGATGTAAGACGGCTCTCTTCTATAGGTGTTTCATCCTTTGCCATTAAGTCTGTTGTGAGCAAAAATGTCGCCCCTAAGAGTGTCGCAATAAAGCCAAGCATTGTAAATTTAAGATATTTCATTATTTCTCCGTATATTTAAAAGTTGATTATATAGAAATTTTATTAAAATATATATAAAGTGCCAATATAAATGAAAACATTAAAGAAACTTGACAAAGATAGACTAAAGGTTGTATAATAGGTAAAATCAAAATTTAGGAGAGAAAAGATGAATAGCAGTAATAT
>CAZXOZ010000063.1:0-8187 GCA_964642805.1 uncultured Sulfurospirillum sp.
ACTGTATCTTTCATCCCTCTCAATGGATTAACCATATATAAAATCCTCTATTTGTCTGTATGTCTCTTCTATTGTATTTGCTGAATCAATCTCAATATACTCTACATGTAGGGCTTTTAGAGTAACTTTCATTAGTTTTTGCACCTTTAGAAGATAATCAACTCCTCGTTGCTCAATATTATCTCTCTTTTTTATACCCATTCTTAAAGTTATAAGATTGTTGTTTGTGTTAAAAAAAACTATCTTGTCTGGCAGGTTTCCATCTAGTGCAAATCTATTTATTTGTAGTAAAAAATCTCTATCTAGCTCAGGATGGTTTGCTAAAGCATAGGAGACACCAGATACTAACCCTCTATCACTCATAACAAAATATTTTTTTTTCAAAGCGGGTTTTACTATCTTTTCATAGTGTTCAGCTCGGTCTGCTAAAAAGAGTAGAAGCTCAGTATTGCTTCCAAGCTTTTCATTACTTTCTAGGAGAAGTTTGCGAAACTTTTTACCCACATCTGTGCCACCTGGCTCTTTCGTTGTTACTAAATTTTTGTGACGACTAGCAAATAATTTTATTTGAGTACTTTTACCTGTTGTGTCAATACCTTCAAATACTATATACATACTCATGAATCTCTTTTGGGATTAAGTGAGATATTTGACCTTTATGTCTAAAAATATCTCTTACTACAGTTGAGCTTATAAAAGCATTCTTTAGAGTGGGCATGAGATGTATGGTGTCTATATTGCTATCTAGCGAAGTGTTTGCGTAGCCTATTTGTAGCTCATACTCAAAATCGCTAACCGCTCTAAGCCCTCTAACTATCGTCTTGGCTCTATTTATTCTGCAGCAATCAACCAGTAGGCCACAAAACGAGATAACCTCTACATTGTCTATTTTTTGTGTTACAAGTTCAACCATCTTCACCCTGTCCTCTAAAGAGAACATAGGTTTTTTAGTCTCAGACTGAGCAATAGCAACATAGACCTTATCAAATATAGCACAAGCTCGTTTTAGTATATCAACATGTCCGTTAGTTATGGGATCAAATGTCCCTGGATATATAGCAATTTTTTTTTCCATATTACCCCTCCCATCTTTTAAAAAGTTTATGCTCAATTTTAAGCAAGTCAAACCACTTTCCTATAAAAAAGTTTTCCATCTCCTTAAGAGTTTCAATGTCAGCATAGTAAGCACCCACAGGCGGTGCCATATCAACTCCTAGTCGAGATAGTTTTAGCATATTTTCAAGTGCTATCGTAGAAAATGGCATCTCTCTTGGAACGAGGAGAAGTTGACGATTCTCTTTTAGCATTACTGAAGCTGTTCTTGTTAAGAGATTATCAGCTACACCACAACTTATTTTTGCCAAAGTATTCATGCTACATGGAAGCACAATCATACCATCACACTTAAATGAGCCAGAAGCCGTTATAGCCCCTATATCCTCATTGTCGAGTATGGTTCGATTTTGTTCTTTTTTGAGCACAATTTTCGCACTTTTAGAAACTATGATAAAAGTTTCTATATTTTTTGGTACTCTTTTTATAAATTTTTTAGCAAGACCAACACCACTAGCCCCGCTTATACCAATAATTAATCTATTCATTTTAATCCAATATCATCGCTTCATTATTTGAGATAAGCTTTGCTCTAAAGAGCCCGCCTTTATCTGTTTTTATTCTAACGCTATCACCAATATTGCCATCTTCAAGGAGCGTTGCTTTGGTCTCTAAAATAAGCATACCATCTTTTATATAGGCTCTTATATCTGTGCCACGAAGAAAATCTTTTTTAAGCTCAAACCTATTCATAGTCAAGATAGAGTTAGCTCCAACATAGCTCCTTGTGATAAGACTCTTTGGCATATTGCATGTTATTACTCTTGAGGGTAGCTTATCAATTTTGAGCACAACCTTTTCATAATCACTCTTAGAGAGAATTCTATCGTTATGTAATTTATGTTTTGCTTTAAAGACATCTACGGTTGCATCAATATTGAATTTAAAAAAAAGATTTCTCTCTCTTTTTGAAGTTTTAAAAACTGCCCTAAAAGAGCCTCTGTTTTTTCTCAACATATTTGGTCGTAAATCAACTCTGATAAACTCCTGCTTTTGAAAGTCAATCGGAAGAGGTGAGGTAGCTTCTATCTTAAGTGAGTATAAAAACATACAAGGGTGCCGTTTTTCAAACTCTGCAAGAACCGCCTCCTTAAGAACTTTTTTGTTATCAGCAAGCATAAAAGTTGTGATTAAAACTAAAAATAAAATAGAGCGAGAAAGAGGATTTGAAAAAGAAAAACTCATCAGAAAACTACTACTTTTATGAAACTATTTTTTTCTACTACGCTTTGCTTTTCGCTTGTTATTAAAATAGCGCTACTCTTTACCATAGGTGTTATCATACCAGAGCCATATCTATTTTGTTCAAAAACTCTAAACTCACCATCCTCTAAAGAGCCTAACACTAGATTGACTCTTCCAGATTTTATCTTGAACTCCTCTATATTTTTTGCTAAAACTACTTTATGCTCAGTTGTTTTATGGCCTTGTATACTTTTCAAAGCAGGAATTAAAACTAAAAATGCATTTACATAAGCAGCCAAGGGGTTTCCAGGCATAGAGGCTACTAAAACATCATCCATAACTCCCATCATAGTTGGCTTGCCTGGTTTTATGTTGATACCATGAAAAGACTCTTTAAAGCCATTGGTCTTTAGTGCTTTTTCTATAAAATCAGCTTCACCAACACTAATGCCACCAGTAGTTATGATGGCGTTGTAACTTTTTAAATTTTTAAACCACTCTATACTCTCTTTTAGATTATCGGGAATAACACCACAATAGTCAGCTTCAAATCCATGCTCTTGCAGTAAAGAGAGTAGGGCAGATGAGTTTACATTGTATATCTCATCTTCACTCGCTCCCTCCCACGGCTCTTTTAGCTCATCTCCTGTTGAAAAAATTGCAATAGTTATTTTTTTGTATACAGCGATGGTGTTTATGCCTTGTGAGGATAGCATGGCTATATGGCTTGAGTCTACTCTCTCTCCTTTTTCAAAAAGCGTATCTCCAAGCTTTTGCTCTTCTGCTTTTAAACGAAGAGCATCTCCTTTTTTTGCACTCACCCCAATCTCAACACTTACATCATCATAATTTAGCGTATTTTCAAAAGGGATGATAGTATCTGCATCATTTGGCACTTTCGCCCCTGTCATGATTTTATAGCACTCACTTTTGCTCAAGCAGGGCTCAACACACATACCAGCATAGATAGTATCAACGATTTTCAATTTTTTGTCATTGTCGATATGCTTAAAAGCAAATCCATCCATAGCGGCATTGTCAAAAGATGGTAGATTTTTTTTGCACTTAATTGGTTCAGCTAAAACTCGACCAAGTGCATTAAAAAGTGATATATACTCTTTGGGATTGTTTTTTACAATTAAATTTTGTGATTTTTTTAATGCCTCATCAAAGCTGACTACCTTAAACACTACTCCTCCAATCTTTCAATCTTGACTCCAAGTTTAGAAAATTTACCCTCAAGGTCCTCATACCCACGATCAAGATGGTATATCCTATGAATTTTTGTACTTCCATCTGCCACAAATGCTGCGAGTATAAGAGCTGAGCTTGCTCTTAAGTCTGTTGCCATCACATCTGCTGAGTTTAACTTAGTATCGCCCTCCACCGTTGCACTGTGTCCTTTTAGTCTTATCTTTGCACCCATGCGACTTAACTCACTTACATGCATAAATCTATTTTCAAACAACCTCTCGTCTATGATACTTGTTCCATCTGCTTGTGTGCAAAGTGCCATAAATTGGGCTTGCATATCTGTAGGGAAGCCAGGATACTCTCTTGTCTCAATATCAGTTGCTTCTATTTTTTTTGCAGGCAGTATCGTTATAGTCTCTTGTGTTGCCTCTATGCCAAAACCCATCTCAATAAGCTTTAAAGTTATCGCCTGCAAATGCTCTGGAATTACATCTGTTATAGTTATTTTGGAGTTGGTAATCGCTCCAGCACAAAGATATGTCCCCGCTTCTATCCTATCAGGAATAACAACAAAATCCCTCATATTAAGCAGTTTCCCATAACTCCCAACAATAGTAAGATTTGTAGTTCCTATACCATCAATTTTTACTCCAGCATCTTGAAGCACTTCACAAAGCTGTACCACCTCAGGCTCTTTTGCTACATTGACTAGCTTTGTAACGCCATAGGCTAAGGATGCAGCCATGATAATATTTTCACTTCCAGTAACAGTTACCTTGTCAAATATAATAGTTGCACCCTTAAGCCCATCAAGTGCAGTAGCTAAGACATAGCCATCTTTTAACTCTATTTTTGCACCCATTTTCTCTAATGCTTTGAGGTGTAAATCAATTGGGCGTTGACCTATAGCACAACCGCCAGGAAGCGAGACTTCACAGTGACCAAAACGAGCCAATAGAGGTCCTAAAGTTAGTATTGAGGCTCTCATCTTTCTAACTATATCGTAGTTTGCACAAGTAGATTTTACTCCCGTTGTATCTATGGTAACTCCATTGCCTTCATAGGTATAGCTTGAGCCTAAGTTTCCAAGTAGCATTAAAAGAGTTTTTACATCTGTAACTTTTGGTATATTCTCAATCGAGACTCTATTTTTAGAGAGAAGTGTAGCTGCAAGAAGCGGAAGAGCAGCATTTTTTGCTCCAGAGATGGATATGGAGCCTTTAAGTTTTTGGTTGCCTTGTATTGATAGGTAGTGCATTTAATAGGTTTCCTTAATATAGTATAATATTGTAATTGAACCCTCTGACTAACTATCAAGTTTTCAGAGGGTTCAATTATTAGGTAGTTTTTTATATTATTTTGATATTATAACATTTATTTTAGGAGGTTTATAATCGAGTACTTTAAAGATATAATGATTTCTCATCTCTATTTTACAAAATTGAGATTAAAGAATCTCTTTGATTTAAGAGATAGCTTTGGTGAATATGAAAATTTCAATTTAAATGAAGATACTATTGATACTCTATCTGCTGATATTGTTTTTATAGAAATTGGCAAGATTGACAAAAGTAGTATTACGATACTCAACAATATTGTAAAAAGAAATAGCACTAAAGAGATTTTTCTCTATTGTGAAGATATTGAAGAGAAGTTTTTGCTAAAATTTGCCCTTCATTTCTCATTAAATAGATTACATCTGCTAGAAGAGGACAAAAGTAGTCTAGAAAATACCCTATTAAATGTTTCCAAAAAATTGATAATTTCAAAAGAGGAAAAGAGTCAACTAGAGATAAATCGAAAAATAAATACTCTTTTTGCACTTATGATTTTCAATAATAGCAGACTTGTTTTTGCTAATGAAAAGGCAAAACAACTCTTAAATGCAGATAGGCTTTCAGACTTAGAGGATATTATTAGCAATAGTGAAAAAATCTACTCTCTTATCAATAAAGGAGTTAGTACCAATACTGAAGTTGTTATGAAAAACAGTAGTGGCGAAGAGTGGAGTTACAATCTTTTTTTAAGTATTTTTGAAAACAGAGATGACAAACTGTTGACAATAATTCCTCAACATAGACTTGAGCCTACACAAGCTTTCTTATCTACAACCAATAGACTTAAATTTATAGAGATTTTAAAAGATGCTCTAGCACAAAATGCCGTAGAACAAACTTCTATGGCTCTTGTTTGCATAAATATAAGCAACTATAGCAAGCTTGTTAGTGCTATTGGAAACATAGCTACTCATAATTTTATGAAGATTTTTATAGAGAAACTATACTCCTATAAAAACAGTTCTGAGGATATATCACAATGGAATCAGCATTTTTTTCTTTTTTTAATTCAAGAAGAGAGTTTTGAGACAGTTAAGCAACATCTTGATTCTGTACATCAAAAGCTTATTTATAGTGAGATTGACAAGAAGTTTTCTCCCGTGATTGTATCTTCAGCATTCAATATAAGCGGGCTAGATATAAATGATGTAATAGAGTCTATAGAGCAGGTATGTTCATATGAGTTTAACTCCAACACCTTCAATAGCTCTGATTATTTTGAGATAAATCATCTCAATAACTATCTCAAAGAGAGCGAACAAATAGACCACTATTTACAAAGCTGTATCGCAAATCAGACAAAACTAAAACTTTTAAATATATATAAAGGCTTATGCATAAACACAGCTTCAAAAATCTTAAAAATCAAAGATGGTAGCTACTTTATGCATTGTGAAAATCTACAAGCATACTCTATGAAGTTTGATAATAGAACTATCATTCAATCACCAGACCTTTCTAAAGATATTGAAGCGGATATAAAGTATATCAATATTGAAAAACAGTATGCTATTGTTGAAAATTTAAATTATTTAGAGCTTAGTGCAAACAACAGAGAGCATACGCGAGTGCAACCTAGCATGCGAACACCATTGACTTTAAGATATGGAAAGTATTCGTACCAAGGAGATATATTGGATATCTCAACTCGAGCAATTGCTATTAAATTTAACCACTCTTCCATGGATGAATTAAACCACAAAGAGGTTGAGTTGCAGTTTAAGCTTCTTGACAGTTCAATGGGTGAAGGATTTGTGAACATGGATATATCTGGAGAAGTAGTGCATATAGGCGAGATAGAGACTACAAAAAGTAAAGCTGTTGTTATGGTTAAGCCTGAGAGTCCTTATGACTCATATCTTTTAAAATATATGTATGATAGACAAAAAGAGTTGATACTTGAGCTTAAAAGAGCAACAAAACTGCACTTAAGAACATAGTTTGACTAACCTACCTTTGAGCTATAAAATGAGGCTCAAGAAGAGGAATAAAAGATATTTTTGTAGTGATTGCTATCTACAAGAAATTGCCCTCAAAGAGTAAAGGGCACCTCTAAATATAAAAGGATAATTTAGGCCTCAATTTTAAATAGCTCTAAGTCTTAAAGCCATACACTCAAAATAGCTTTAAGTGCTAAAAGTGTCAAAAGTATCTTGAGTATCTTTTTTAGCTTTATAGTATCAATTTTTTTACGAAACAAAGTTCCGATGTATGAGCCAGCAATAGAGCCAATAATCATAGATAAAATAATGCCAATATAGTCAAAAAATAGAAAACCAAGATATATAAAAGCGATGATTTTAAAGAGATGGGTTAGTGCCATAAGAGCTGCTTGTGTTACAATTGCTTTATTTGTATCATCGTACTCTTTCAGTAGTAGAGCCATACTTAGGGGTCCAGTAGCTCCGACAACCATCGAGAGTCCAGTCTGAAAAAAGCCGATGATAAAATAGCTCTCAAACCTCTGTATTTTTCTATTGAAAGATTGTGAATGCAGTGATAGAAGAATATATAGGCCTATAAAAATAGGGGTGTAGCTTAAAGATATGTAGTAGACAACAATAGAAATAATTAAAATGCCAACAATAGAGCCTGCTAAAAACATAGGCATAACTCGCAATTGAATATCACTATAGGAGAAGATGGCCCTACTAAAGTTACTAGCAAATTGATTTACGCCATGAATCGGTATGAGTGTTGAAGCTGGGAGAAAAGATGGCAAGATAGCTATGAGAACCATACCTCCTCCCACGCCTGTTACAGCTGTCATGCCTGATGTTACAAAAGTGATTAGTCCTAGTATAATTTCATCAGACATGAAGCCCCTCAATAGTGAATTTTGATCCATTTTTTATATTGGTTGCAAAGATTTTGCCACCCATCTTATGCTCAACTATAACCTTGCACATGTATAGTCCTATTCCTGTGCCATAGTCATACTTCGTAGTGAAGTATGGCTCAAATATCTTCTCAATATTTTTTTCACCAATACCTCCGCAATTATCCTCTACATGTAGAGAGATTTTGCCATTTTTAAGTGTACAATAAATTTTAATTTTTGGCTCTTTTGTATCTCTAAAGAGGGCAATATCTCTTGAGTTTGAGAGGATATTTAAAATTACTTGGGAGAGCTCGTTTGAAAAACCATCTACATGCAGAGAGCTTTTCACATGCAATGAGACCCTAATCTTATGGAATTCTAATGAGGAGCCTATTATCTTTAAAGCTGATTCAATGGTATGTAGAAGATTAAATCTCTCTTTTTTTGTATTTGGATTGTAAAACTCTCTAAAGTCATCTATAGTTTTTGACATATACTCTATCAAGTCATTTGCTTCATCTGATATTTTGGTTAGAT
>CAZXOZ010000064.1:0-8157 GCA_964642805.1 uncultured Sulfurospirillum sp.
ATTATTTGAATAATCAAGTAAAACTTTATCTATCTTCTGCTATGTTTTATCGTCCATCTCTTTTCTGTTTAAAAAGTGCTATTCCTTCAGATGTCAAGTATGCTTTTTCAACAAGCAAAACCTGCGAGATAGGTCTATATTTTACCTAGTGGAGCGTTATACTAAATAGCTTTACATGTAGAGAGGATTATTATTTAATCGCATGTAATTGGTATATAGTTTTAAGTTGTTATCAATGTGAGCACGGTAAATCAAAATTAAGAACTTTTTAAACTAAACACATCTAAAACACAACAAGCGAATAATTTGCGTGATTGGGTTTTATCTGTAATATTGTAGATGCTTTGAAGATTTATTGCATAATTTCTAAGGGTTGTTTTTACGCAAGGAATTTGTCCCGCTCTCTTTCTGTTAAAGTCTTCTTGATAGGCTACATCTTTTAGAGGTGCCCTTAGCATAATGAAGAGAATTTTCAATCTTTCAATGAGGAAAAGAGGATAAATTACTTTTGACCAATAAACCCCAAGCCAACTGCGAGACTAGCTGTTTTGCATTGTAAAAATGCCTGCCCTCTCTTCGCCTGCTAGAGCTAATATTTTGCTGAAAAGTAGCCTGTCCCCGTTTCTCCGTTTCTCAAAATACTTTTGATGTTAAGCAGTTGCATTGTACATCAAAGAGGATTCAACAGAAGTAATAGATGTAAAATTTAAAAAGATAGTTGCTTACCTTGATGAGAACTACAAAGGCAATATCTCATTAGATGAACTCTCAAAAATGTTTGAGTTAAACCCTTTTTATATTATTAGACTATTCAAGTCTCAGATGAACTTAACTCCTCACTCATATTTGTTAAATGTAAAGATAAACAGAGCAAAAGAGCTTTTAAAAAAAGGCTATTCAATAGTTGATACAGCGTTAGAATGTGGTTTTTTTGACCAAAGCCATTTTCATAAAAACTTCTTAAAAATAGTTGCTACAACACCAAACGAATACAAACTCAATTTTGTACAATAAGTTTTTTTTCAAAACTCATATAATTTCAAAAACGGAGATTATATGACCTTAACTACACTTTTTGCTATGTTTTCATTTTCCCTTGTGATGTCAATAACCCCAGGACCTGTTAACATGTTAATTATTTCATCAGGAATAAATCATGGTCTTAAAAAAACTATGGCTTTTGTCTCTGGTGCGACTATTGGTTTTACACTGCTTTTAGTATTGATTGGATTTGGTTTTATGAACATAGTGAAATTATACCCATCTTTGCTCAACTATCTTGAAATAGCAGGAGCAATTTTTATAATATATATGGGTTATAAAATTGCAACTTCTTCATCAAATTTATCGACTAAAAACTATGATAAAAAAACTTTAAAATTTTATGAAGGTTTTTTACTCCAATGGCTAAACCCGAAAGCTTGGATTGCGTGTGTATCTGGTATGTCAATGTTTGTAAGTAGCAATAGTTCATTTGCTGTATTTGTGATTATGTATTTTGTAGTATGTTATCTTTCGCTCACATTTTGGGGTATCTTAGGTCAAAAAGCAACAAAATTTTTAAACACACCGACTAGATTAAAAATATTTAATATTATTATGGGAGGTATACTTATATTTTCAGCGAGTTCGTTAATTCTTATAAATATGATATGATTTTATAAAAAACTTATAGTGGAATGTTTAGCACATACCAAATATGGTACAAATATAAGTTGTTTTTATTTCTATATTTTTTGTATTGGTAAAAGGGGGCATAAAAGTAGCCTATCCCCTTTTTCTCCTTTTTCTTTGCAAAAGATATCAAAGTTCACGATACAGTTGAGTTTATAATCGACTTTTTAGTTGATAAGCTAGAGTTTAAGCAAATAGATGAGCCTATCGTGATACACACGACTTGCAGCACAAGAAAAACTGCTCTTAACGAAAAATTTGAACAGATTGCAAATATGTGTAGTTCAAATGTTATAATTCCAAAAAATATCGGTTGTTGTGGTTTTGCAGGTGATCGTGGTTTTACATTTCCTGAACTTAATCGCTCGGCTCTAAGAGGCTTAAAAGACTCAATACCTAAAGATGTAAAATATGCATTCTAAACAAGCAAAACTTGCGAGATAGGACTTAGTGAGCATAGCGATATAGATTATAGGTCTATATTGTATTTGGTTGATTGTTGTACAAAATAGCCTTTACATGTAGGCAGTATTACATAGTTACTCAAACTCTTAATCTACTCTTATTCTTGTTTACTATATGGTTTATTTTAATATAATTTATGTTAAGATAAACAAAAAGGGCAATTTAAATGGAGATAAATTTAGTAGTAGAGGGCTTAAAGTTTATGGTTTTGGGCATGGTTACAGTATTTACATTTTTGATTTTGATGGTGATTATTCTACACTATCAAGCAAAACTTTTAAGTAAGTTTTTTCCGCAAAAGGTTGCATCTAGTCCTAGAAGGATAGATCCTGAAGAAGTACCACAAAAAAGCGACAATAAAGCACTTGTGGCTGCTATCACTGCTGCAATCACAACATTTAAAAATTCAAAAAGCTAGATGAGGTTATAGATGTCAAAAAAATATATCGATATAATGGATACTACATTTAGAGATGGTTTTCAGTCAGTTTTTGGTGGTAGGGTGCTTATGGATGATTTTATGCCTGCGGTTGAGGCAGCATGTACGGCTGGTATTAGTCATTTTGAGTTTGGTGGTGGAGCTAGATTCCAGAGTCTTTTCTTTTATCTAAATGAAAATGCATTTGACATGATGGATAGGTTTAGAGAAGCTGTAGGAGCTGATTCAAATTTGCAAACTCTTTCGCGTGGTGTAAATACTGTTATGTTAGATACTGGCAGTCGTGAGCTTGTAGATTTGCATGCAAAGATGTTCAAGAAGCATGGAGCTACAACAATCAGAAACTTTGATGCCCTAAATGATATAGAAAACTTAAAGTATAGTGCACAAAGGATAACTCATCACGGTTTAAAACATGAGGCATGTGTAACAATTATGGATCTGCCTCCTGGATGTTCTGGTGCTCATGATGTTGCATTTTATGAGAAGACACTAAGAGAGATATTGGATACGGAAATCCCGTATGATAGTATCTGTTTTAAAGATGCTAGCGGAACTGCAAATCCACAAAAAGTCTATGAAACAATTAAAATGGCAAAAAAACTACTGCCTGAGAATACACATGTAAGGCTTCATACACATGAGACAGCAGGCGTTAGCGTTGCTTGCTATCTTGCTGCTTTAGAGGCTGGTGTAGATGGAATTGATATGGCAGCAAGTCCAGTTAGTGGTGGAACAAGTCAGCCTGATATCTTGACGATGTTGCATGCTGTAAAGGGTAAAAATTTTGATTTAGGTGGCTTAGAACTAGAAAAGATTTTAACATATCAAGAGGTTTTGCAAGATTGTTTAAAGGACTATTTTATGCCTCCAGAGGCTGTGCAAGTCTCGCCTCTTATCCCTTTTTCTCCCATGCCAGGTGGTGCGTTGACCGCAAATACTCAGATGATGAGAGATAACAATATGCTTGAAAAATTTCCAGAAGTCATCAAGGAGATGAGAGAGGTTGTTGAAAAAGGCGGATATGGTACAAGTGTAACCCCTGTAAGTCAATTCTATTTTCAACAAGCATTTAACAATGTAATGTTTGGTAAATGGGAAAAGATAGTAGATGGATATGGCAAGATGGTTTTGGGCTATTTTGGACGCACTCCAGTAGCTCCCAATAGCGATATAGTAAAACTTGCTAGTGAGCAGCTAAAGATGGAACCAACAACTAAAAATGCGATAGATATAGCGGATGTAGATGAGACAAAATCTCTTAGATACAGTCAAGACATATTGGAAAAAGAGGGGCTTGAGGTCAATGATGAAAATCTTTTTATTGTGGCTAGTTGTAAAAAGAAAGGTGTAGCTTTTCTAAAAGGTGAAGCAAAAATAAATATAAGAAAAATTGATAAAAACATAGATCAGGAGAGTGTAAGCGTGGCAAATTCAAATGCAGAGTATACGGTAGTAGTGAATGGCGAGAGGTTTAATGTGCAAGTTAGTGAAGGTCTTGATGCTTCGGTTGAGGTGAAATCAGTAAATCAGGTGACATCCTCAGTACCTGCTACAAGCACGGGAAAAGAGGAAGTTACAGCAACTCTTCCAGGGTCAGTTTTTAAGGTCATGGCAAGTGTTGGTGATAGTCTGAAAGAGGGTGATATTATCATTATTTTAGAAGCTATGAAGATGGAGATAGAGATAGTTGCACCAAGAGATTGTGTTGTTGCTTCAATCGATGTCAGCGAGGGTCAAGCTGTAGAGAACAATCAACTATTAGCTACTATATAAGCTACTGATTATGAAAAATATTTTATTAGGAATTTTTATACTCTCCATGCTTGCTTTCACCCCTCTTAGTGCAAGTTCTGATGTCGTCATAAAGAGTGTACCAGCACATCAAAAAACTTATGAATCAAAGTCTATAAGTCAACTTTTTGAAAGTTTTTATAAATCTACAGGGCTATATGCATTTATAAATCCGATAAAGGGCAAGATTGTTGACGGCAAAGAGCTATCCACCTTTAGCCAGTCTAGTGGGCGTCTTATCATGATACTCGTAGCATTTTTACTTTTTTATCTTGCTATTGCAAAAGGGTTTGAGCCACTGCTTCTTATACCCATAGGCTTTGGAGGTCTCTTAGCCAATATACCGATTGCAGATATCGCAGGACCCGATGGATTTTTAGGAATAATATACGCTTTTGGTATAGAAACAGGACTATTTCCTATTATGATTTTTATGGGTGTTGGAGCTATGACTGACTTTGGCCCACTCTTATCTAATCCTAAAACAGCACTACTTGGAGGTGCTGCACAGGTTGGAATTTTTGCAACTATCATTGGAGCATTAGCCCTTAGCCAATACACTACAGTTTTTGATTTTTCACTTCAAGATGCTGCCGCAATAGGTATTATCGGCGGAGCTGATGGTCCAACTGCCATATTTATAGCCTCACGGCTCGCCCCAGATTTGCTTGGAGCTATAGCCATCGCTGCTTACTCGTATATGGCGTTAGTACCTATCATACAGCCTCCGATTATGAGAGCTTTAACAACTGTTAAAGAGCGTAAAATTAAAATGCAACAGTTAAGAGAAGTATCAAAATTAGAAAAAATTATATTTCCTATAGTTGTAATTGTCCTTTGTCTGCTTATACTTCCAGATGCCGCTCCACTTATAGGTGCGGTCGCTTTTGGTAACTTAGTAAAAGAGTCAGGTGTAGCGGCAAGATTGTCCGATACTCTGCAAAATTCACTTATCAATATAGTAACAATATTTTTAGGGCTTGCAATTGGCTCAAAGCTTGCAGCAGAAAAGTTTTTAATTGCAGAGACACTTGGGATTATAGTGTTAGGATTGGTAGCATTTGCAATTGGAACAGCAGCAGGAGTTCTTATGGCAAAGCTAATGAATAAGTTTGTAAAGGTAAAAGTAAATCCTCTCATAGGGGCTGCAGGAGTAAGTGCAGTACCTATGTCAGCAAGAGTTGCAAATAAAGTAGGAATGCAAGAGGATCCATCAAACATGCTTCTTATGCATGCTATGGGACCAAATGTTTCAGGTGTAATTGGCTCAGCCGTTGCAGCTGGTGTATTAATATCGATATTTAATTAAGGAAAATGTAGAATGCTAAAGGTCAATGGGTTGGACAGTTTAGGGTTGCAAGGAGTTAAAAAAGTTTATTATAATCTCGGTTTTGATGAGCTACATGAGCATGAGTTAAAAAATAGTGAAGGAAGAGCAACATACAATGATACATTTGCAGTAGATACTGGCATATTTACCGGAAGAAGTCCTAAGGATAAATATTTTGTAATGAGTGAGCCCTCAAGCAATCATATCTCTTGGGGAGAGGTCAATAAAGCAACCTCAAAAGAGGTTTTTAAAGAGTTGTTTAAAAAGGTAAAAGTTCAGCTATCAAATAAAGATATCTATATTCAAGATGCCTACTGTGGTGCAGCTCCAGAGAGTAGGAAAAATATACGGGTTGTAACTGAGCTTGCATGGCAAGCCCACTTTGTAAAAAATATGTTTATTCGTCCAAAACAAGAGGAGCTAGAGAGTTTTGCCCCAGATTTCACCATATACAATGCTTGCAAGCTCAATAACGATGATTACGAAAAACATGGTCTCCACTCTGATGTGTTTGTAGTGTTTAACATAGAAGAAAATATAGCTATTATCGGCGGTACTTGGTATGGTGGCGAGATGAAAAAGGGAGTCTTTTCAATGATGAATTACTGGCTACCATTGGAGGAAAAACTCTCTATGCACTGCTCAGCAAATATAGGTGTTGATGGTGATACAGCTCTATTTTTTGGGCTCTCTGGAACTGGAAAAACAACACTATCGACTGATCCAAAAAGAAGACTGATTGGAGATGATGAACATGGCTGGGACGATAAAGGAGTATTTAACTTTGAAGGTGGTTGTTATGCAAAATGTATAGGTCTAGACCCTCAAAGCGAACCTGAGATTTATAGTGCGATAAAAAGAGATGCACTTTTAGAAAATGTTGTGATTGATGATGATGGCATAGTCAACTATGCAGATAACAGTAAAACTGAAAACACGAGAGTCTCTTACCCAATTACCCACATAGCAAACCACAAAAGATCACTCAAAGCTCCTCATCCTAAAAAGATTATCTTTCTATCAGCTGACGCATTTGGAGTACTGCCTCCAGTTTCAAGGCTATCTAAAAAGCAAGCGATGTACTATTTTATGAGCGGATATACTGCAAAAGTTGCAGGAACTGAGAGAGGTGTTACAGAGCCAGTTGCAACATTTAGCTCTTGTTTTGGAGAAGCATTTCTGCCACTGCATCCAACAGTATATGCAAAACTTCTTGGTCAAAAGATAGATAGATATGGTGTTGATGTATACCTAGTGAACACTGGCTGGACTGGTGGCTCTTACGGAATTGGAACGAGAATGAGCATCAAGGCAACTAGAGCTTGTATCAATGCGATACTAGATGGGAGCATAGAGAAAGAGGAGTTTGAAGAGACTCCAGTTTTTGGACTTAGTATTCCTAAGAAACTCGATGGTGTTGAGACAGATATGCTAAACCCTATAAATACTTGGGAAAACAAGAGTATATTTAATGCATCTCAAAAAGAGCTAGCAGGTATGTTTATTGAAAACTTTAAAAAATATATAACAAGAGATTCAGACTTTTCTAAAGCTGGGCCGAAGTTATAATCTCTACATGTAAAGGTTGAAATGGCAAAATTATGGTCAGGTAGATTTTCAAAGAGTGGAGCAGATCTCTTAGATGAGTTCAATGCATCTTTGCCATTTGATAGAAAACTATACCAAGAAGACATAAAAGGCTCAATTGCTCACGCTTCAATGCTCATGAAGCAGAAGATATTGAGTGTTAAAGAGACAGGTGAAATCATACTTGGACTCTCACAAATCTTAGAAGAGATACAAAATGATAAGTTTGAGTTTAAGATTAGTGATGAAGATATACATATGGCGATAGAGTCTAGGTTGATTGAAATCATCGGTGATGCTGGTAAAAAACTACATACTGCAAGAAGCAGAAATGATCAAGTCGCTTTAGATTTTAGACTATATGTGCAGAAAAATAGTCTGTTTATAGTAGGACTTATTGAAGATATAATTAAAACTCTTTTAGAGATTTCAAAAAAACATACAAAAACGATGTTGCCTGGTATGACACATCTCCAACATGCTCAGCCGATAAACTTTGCTTTTCATATGTTGGCTTATGTGAGTATGTTTAAGAGAGATATTGAGAGATTTGAGAGTGCGTATAAAAGAAATGATGTACTTCCTTTGGGTTGTGCAGCACTTGCAGGGACTCCTCACAATATAGACAGAGAAGAGACTGCAAAACTGCTTGGCTTTGATAGTGTAAGCATAAACTGTCTTGATACTGTGAGTGATAGGGATTTTGCACTTGATATGCTTTATAATATCTCAACCATGATGATGCATATCTCTCGTTTTTCCGAAGAGTTGATTTTGTGGAGTAGTTATGAGTTTGGATTTGTAACACTAAGCGATGAGTATAGCACAGGAAGCTCAATCATGCCTCAAAAGAAAAACCCAGATGTTC
>CAZXOZ010000065.1:0-8082 GCA_964642805.1 uncultured Sulfurospirillum sp.
TATAGTATCGTAGTTAGCTTAAGTTTTTACGCACCCATATTTTTCATTAAGTCTCGTTTTGGAATAAAATTTTTGCTTGGTTTGGTTTTTTTTGTTGAGGACATTATAAATTTTTAAAACCCTTATTTTAGGGCTTTAGTATCATTCCATCTCAAGTCGCATAAGATACATCTCTTCACCATCAATAACCTCTACAGAACCCTTGCACTCTGGGCACTCAAAATTGTTTTGACCCAATATGCTCTCTTTTAAGCAATCAAAACACCGCACAACAAGCTCTTGAATATGGATGATAAGCTCTGCATCTTGACAGATAGTTTTCTCTTTAAAAGTATCAAATGTGGTCTGTAAGAAATGAGGTTCAACTCCACTAAGCTTCCCCACTTTTATCTCTACTTTTAGAATTTTAGTCGCACTATTCTCTCTCGCATTTTTTTCGCATAGATCAATGAGTGAGTTTACTATTGAAAGTTCATGCATATTAACAGATCCTAGGCAGTAGTTCGCCAGTTGGCATATCTAAAAATCTTTTTGTATCCCACTCACTAACTAGAACTACTTTTTGTCTATACTCATCAGTAACTTTTCCAATCACACTACATCTCTTATTTTGTTCGAAACTCTTTAAAATTTCAATAGTTTTTTTTCTCTCTTTTTTATCAATCACTAGCACAAAAGTACCCTCATTTGCTAAAGCAGTAGGTTCAAACCCTAATAGTTCACAAATCCCCTTTACCTCTTGAGAGATTGGGATTAATGCCTCATCTATCTCTATGCAAACATTACTCGCTTTTGCCCACTCATTTAGCACCGCTGCTAACCCACCACGGGTCGCATCTCGCATCTCTTTCGGCTTAATATTAGAATCGATAAGAGCCTTAACCATAGGCCACAAAGAGGCACAGTCGCTCTCTAAATCACTCTCTATATCAATACCCTCACGACTTGCATATATAGATGCTCCATGTGAGCCTATATCTCTTGAAACCACTACGATATCACCAACACTTAAATTACTAGCACTTATACCCTCAATCTCAACTACACCAATGCC
Organism: uncultured Sulfurospirillum sp.; assembly: GCA_964642805.1. GTDB lineage: Bacteria > Campylobacterota > Campylobacteria > Campylobacterales > Sulfurospirillaceae > Sulfurospirillum_A. Next base: position 1,055 of record CAZXOZ010000065.1, read on the forward strand.
AGATGTGTTTATAAAAAGCTTATCTACACTCCCCCTTGGCACTACTTTAGTGTCACCAGCAACCACAACCGCACCACAAACCTCCAACTCTTTTTTTATACTTTTAACTATCTTTTCAAGAATGCTCACCTCAAAGCCCTCCTCTATTATCATAGCAAGTGTTACATACTTTGGAGCAGCCCCCATCATAGCAAGGTCGTTACATGTACCACAAATAGAGAGCTTACCTATATCTCCACCTCTAAAAACTAGAGGACTTATAGTGAAACTATCGGTCGTAAAAGCGAGTCTTCCACCCTCAATCAAAGAGGCATCTTCACTTCTTTTTAGATAGTCATTTTTAAGATGCTTATAAAAGATTTTCTCTATAAGCTCATTGTTCTCTTCACCGCCATTACCGTGCGCAAGTGTTATTGTTTTTATCTTACTTCTCCTTTTTACTGAGCAAAGCCTAGTAAAAACTCCTCTCACTAAAGCTTTTACTTTGCAAAGAAATTTTTATTTTAATACCCCACCATATTTATAGTATGCAGCACATGCACCCTCGCTCGATACCATACAGCTTCCTATAGGTTTGCTAGGCTTACATGCCGTTCCAAAAACTTTGCAGTCCGTAGGTTTTGAAACACCTTTTAGTATATCGCCGCATATACAAAGCTTATGGTCATCAATCTCATCTTTTGGTAAAATATCCTTATAGATTCTCTCTGCATCAAGCCAAGCATACTCATCTTTAAGCTTTAGCCCACTCTTTGGTATATTGCCCAAACCTCTCCACTTAAAATACTCTCTTTGTTCAAAATACTTATTTATCAGTGTTTGAGCTGTTGTATTACCTTCGCAAGAGACACTTCTTCTGTACTGGTTCTCTAAATCGGCTCGCTTTTCATTGACTTGACGGACTATCATAAGAATTCCCTCCATCACATCAATAGGCTCAAAACCAGTAACTACGACGGGTTTTTTATACTCTTTTGGAAATTTTTTATATATCTTTGAGCCAGTTATGACACTAACATGGCTAGGCCCAATAAAAGCATCTATCAAGCAATCTTCACTATCAAGCAACACTTGCATCACCTCTGGAACTGTCACATGATTTATATGAAAAGCTACATTTTTAAGTCCCAATTTTATCACTTGATTAACTAGAGCCGCACTCATAGGGGTAGTAGTTTCAAAACCTATAGCAAAAAATACCACTTTTTTTTCAGGATTCTCCTGAGCAATCTTAAGTACATCAAGAGGAGAGTAGACAAATCTAACATCAGCCCCTTTAGCTCTAGCATCCTGCAGGCTTCCATGGCTTCCTGGTACCTTAATCATGTCTCCTAGAGTTACCATGATTATGTCGGGTTGCTCAGACAGCACAAACGCGTGATCAATCCTATCTTTTGGCATGATACAAACTGGACAGCCAGGCCCATGTACAAACTCTATGGTATCAGGGAGTATTTGAGGAATACCATACTTCATCACAGTATGAGTATGTCCACCGCAAACCTCCATAACTCTAATCTTAGTTTTAGACTCAATCTTGATAAGCTTTGCTAGAGCCTTCATATGTTCAGGATTTCTAAAAACTTTAAATAGGTCAGGAACTCTGCTCATAATTCATATCCCCCTCATCAGGCTCTATCTCCCCACTCTCCATCATCTTGACTATATCTTCGTATATCCGCAGGCTTTCGAGTGCATCTTCTGTGTTAATTTTATTCATAGCAAAGCCTACATGTATGAGGATATACTCACCTACTTCAACTTTTTCACTTATCAAATCAAGTGTTACTTGTCGTTTTACACCCATGGTATCAACTACTGCCATGTTGTGTTCGTCTATTGATACTACTTTTGAAGGGATTGAAAGACACATGCGCTTACCTCAACTCTCGTTTCATCACAAGATAATTGACCCACTTGTCAATTCCCTTGCCACTTTTGCTATCTATCTCTATGACATCAACTTTTGGGTTGAGTTTTCTAGCCTCTTTTACAGCTTTTTCAATATCAAAATCAAAATGAGGAAGTAGGTCGCACTTAGTAATCAGAAGCAAATCAGCTACTCTAAACATCACTGGATACTTTGCTGGCTTATCATCCCCTTCTGGAACTGAGAGAAGAACAACATTGAAGTGAGTTCCAACATCATAAGAGGCTGGACAGACTAAGTTGCCGACATTCTCCACAAAGACAATATCAAGCCCATCCATAGGCATATGATGAAGTCCATCATGAACCATGTGGGCATCAAGATGACAGGCCTGCCCTGTTGTTATTTGATGTGCTGGAGCTCCTTTTGCTATGATACGCTGGGCATCTCTATTTGTTTCAAGGTCACCCTCGATGACACCTAGCTTAATTTTACCGTGGTCTATAGTCGCCTCAAGTAGAGTTGTTTTTCCAGCCCCTGGACTGCTCATAAGATTTACGGCTAGTATGCCATGTTTTTCAAAATGCTCTCTATTGTGATCTGCTTGAGTATCATTGACATCAAGTATTTTGGTTATAACCTCTATAGTTTTTGGGTCATTTAATTGAGGGTTTGGGTGTTGCTCGTGTGAGTGACTATGATTATGAGTATGGGGTGCTATTGTACATCCGCAATCTTTACACATGTGATTCTCCTAATATTATATTTAACTTATAGAACCCTCTGAAAAATTTGATAGTTAATCAGAGGGTTCTATTATATATCTATAGTTATAAAACTATCGTAAAAAAAGCTCTTTCTTAGTTACTTTTGGGAAAAATATGGCATGAATAAAAATTTATGCCCGTTTTGTGGAAGTAAACGACTATACATTATGACAAAAACAGTTTTCAAATGCTCTACATGTGGAAAAAAATATAGCTTTAAAAAACTTGAAAAAGATTATGAGATTTTAAACTATTTTTGTGAAGACATAAGCATAAACAAGTGTTCAAAAACCATGGGTATAAGCTACAAAAGCGTTAAAGACAGATATATGGACTTTAGAAAGCTTCTAGTTCTCTACATTGAGCAGTCATATGTTCAACACTATGCCGAATTTAGTGAGTATGATGAGTATTACTTTTTACCAAAAAACAAACGAGGAAAAGTTAAGTACCTATTTGATTCAATAGGAGTTTTAGGAATGATATATAATAACTTAGTATACACAATACTCCTTCCTGATCAGTTTGCTCACATAAAAAATGCGCTTGATGATGTAAAAATAACATACATCAAAGAGTATGCAAGATTTTTAAATAGACACAAAATTATGCACTTTGAAAAATTTGATAGTAAGCTCATCAGATTTTGGGTATTTTTAGAGGAGAGACTCCTTCACTTCAAAGGAGTCTCGAAAAAAAACTTTATCTACTACCTCAAAGAGTATGAGTTTAAATTCAATCACAACAAACAGGAGCAAAAAGAGATTTTATGGAGGCTATGGATAAAGAGTGCCTCTAAGGATTAAGATGCAGGAATTGCAGCTTCAACAAGCTCAGAAAATCTCACACCTTTAAGTCCACCCATCTTTTGAGCAAAGTCTTTAATCTCACTTACTGCCCCCTCAATCATTATGGTCTCTAGGCAGTTATCATGATCAATATGCACATGAGTATTGCACATGATTTTTATTTTTGTATTATGTTGAATGGTTAAAATTTTATCTACCAAATCATTTTGGTGATGAGTATAAATCAAAGTAAGTACTCCGATTGCTTCTGTTGAATCCTCTTTCCAGCTATCTTTTACAAGTCTTTCACGAATCAAATCACGAGTAAATTCACTCCTAGAAGCATACCCTTGCTCATCAACTTTTTTATCAAGCTCGTTCAGCAACTTTTCAGGCAAAGAGACACTAAATCTTATAACACCATTATTCATAATAAATCCTTTTCTACAAATAAACAACTCTTATACAGTAATTTTAATACTATCTTACTTAAACTTAGAGTAGAATATAATATTACCTCTATTTATAAAGCACTCTCGCTAGTTGTCCTATCGCGATTGAGCTATCATTCATAGGTAATTTGTTTTGAAAAATAATACTGTCGTCTCTTTCAATAATACTTTCTAAGAGTGTTCTATTTTGAAAAACACCTCCGCTTAAAAGAGTCTTTAACGAGTATTTTTGTGAGACAGTAAAAACTATATTGGTCAATGAGTTTATAAATTTTGAAGCAATCAGTGATGGATTTTTATCTCTAATCATCTCCTTTATAGTGTGCTTATACCGTATAACCTCTCCATCAAGATAGATATCATAAGACTCACTTATGCTTTTGTCATATAGAGACTCTAGTATAAGCCCACTCTCGCCATCATAACTTACCTTGCTACAAACTCCTGATATAACAGCAACCATGTCAAAAAGCCTACCAACTGCGGAGCATTTTGGAGAGTTTAGCTCTTTTTTATGCATCTGTTTTAGAGGATTTAGTTCACTCGCACTAAATTTTGCCAAGAAGTCTCCATAAATCTCGTCATCCTCACAATCAAATATCATGCTAAGTGCTATGCGTCTTATATCTTTTATGCTTACATTTCCACCTAAAAGTAAAAAAGGCTCAAAATAAGCAACTCTCTCATATTCGCTTCTATCACAAACAAAAAACTCACCTCCCCAGATAGTTCCATCATCACCATATCCAGTTCCATCCCAAGCAACCCCAAGCACTTTTTCATCTATACCGTGTTCTAACATGCAAGCCAATATGTGTGCATAGTGATGCTGAACTTGCACTACAGCTATGTTTTGTGACTTTGCCCAAGTTGTACTCTCATAGAGAGGGTGGTTATCACAAGCTATCAAATCAGGCTTAAAGTTGTAAAACTCCTGAAATACCTTTATCGCTTTATGAAAAGCCTCAATAGTCGCAATATTATCCAAATCTCCTATATATGGACTTAGTATAATTTGATTGTTCATGTATATTGCAATCGCACTCTTTTGATGGGCTCCCACTGCTAAAATTCTTCTTTTTTCACTACAATCGACCCTCATACTCATAGGAGTTACTCCTCTCGAAGCTCTCATAAACAAATCTTTTGCACCAATGACTTGCACTACACTATCATCACTGCTATTGACAATCTTGCGATTATAGTCTAGGTAATACTCAACAATTCCGCTAAGCTTAGCTCTCAAGTCCTTTTCATTGGTTACTAGTGGCTCACCAGACTTATTTGCACTAGTAGCAACGATTGGGGAGTCTAAAAAATCTAGAAGCTTTACATGTAAAGGAGTGTATGCAAGAAAAATGCCCAATCTGTCTATAAGAGGTGCTATTAGTGGACTAAGAGTGTTTTGCTTCGTTTTTAAAAGAACTATCGGTCTCTCGCTTGAAGAGACCCTTCTCTTTTCGCTTTTACTTAATATACATGTAGACTCTATAGTCTCAATCGATTTCATCATAACTGCAAACGGTTTTGTAGGTCTATTTTTTTTATCTCTTAATTTTTTTATGCTCTTAGTATTGGTTGCATCACACATAAGATGAAAACCGCCCATGCCCTTCATAGCAACAATATGCCCCTCTTTTATAAGAGTTGCAAATCTCTCTATCGCAACTAGATTTGTTGAGATTACTCTTCCACTCATATCCTTAAGACTCAAAGTTGGTCCGCACTCTTTACAACTGATAGGCTGAGCATGGTATCTTCTCTCTTTTGGATTTTCATACTCTTTTTGACACTCTTCACACATCCTAAATGGATCCATGGAGGTATTTAATCTATCATAGGGAGTGGTTTTAATGATAGAGTATCTAGGTCCACAGTTTGTGCAATTTATAAAAAAATAATCATATCTTCTATTGCTCTTATCTCTCATCTCTTTTAAACACTCATCACACATAGCAAAATCAGGAGAGACAAGAGAGTGCTTTAAGTCAGTTTCTTTGCTCTTTAAGATAGCGAACTCTTTAAAATTTTTAAGCTCTAAGGAAGCTTTGCTCAGCTTATCAATCCTAGCCAATGGAGGCAATAGTAGATATAGGTCTTTTTCAAAACTCTCTATTTGCTCATCTAGCCCCTCCAAAGACATCTTAACACCGCAAGAGTCATTAAAAACAAATCCTTTGAGAGTATGCTTTATAGCAAGAGTATAGACAAAAGGGCGAAAACCAACTCCTTGAACTGCACCCTCGACTTCATATCTAAAATGTTTAATTATCAACACAATGCAACCTTCGCATAAAAAATTTAATTATACCAAAAAGTAAAGTCAAAGGATATTTTAAGTAGAATTTCATAATTGAGCCCTCTGAAAATTTGATAGTTAATCAGAGGGCTCAATAATATTATCTTAACACACAATAGGAGAGAGTATGACACAAATGAGAATGATTACTATACTTAAAATAACATTGGGGATTAATTTTTTATGGTTTGGAGCATTGAAGTTCTTTCCAGGCATGAGTCCAGCTGAGGCTCTAGCAATCAACACTATTGATTGGATGTTTTTTGGAATTTTTCCTGGTAGCATCTCAATTAAACTACTAGCAATATGGGAGGTAGCTGTAGGTATAGCACTTATAACAAGTTTTTATCTTAGATACTTTTTACCACTGCTAGTTATTCACTTGATTTTTACATTTGCACCACTGGTTGCATTTCCAGAGGAGGCTTTTACGCAGTTTCCATATGGTTTAACTCTTGCAGGACAGTATATTGTTAAAAATATCGTACTTATTGCAGTAGCACTGTTTATCTATTTTGACTTAGAAGATAGATAATCAGAGGGTTCGATTTTTTATTCTCACTGACCTTACACACTATAGTGGGCTTTGCTCATTATAGTGTGTAAGGTCAGTTAACTTTTTATTTTTATCCATTTTCCCTCTAATTGAAATAGGACAAAAAAAGTCTTAATTGAATTTTTTCATATAAATTAAAATTAAAATATTTTTTAAACAAACTTTTAAATAATTTCAATAAATATTACTATAATCATAAACTATTTATAACCAAAATAGCTCCAAATAGTAATAACTATCAAAATTTAGCCACTTTTAGTCCAAAACCATAAAAAAATATTGACCACTAAGCTTAA
>CAZXOZ010000066.1:0-7990 GCA_964642805.1 uncultured Sulfurospirillum sp.
CATTTTTATTGCTCCTTTTATCATCATATATTTTGGTGTCAAAATTCTAAATATCACAGTTTACACAATACTTTATTAAACTATTGTTAAAACTGTATTCATTATCATTACTCGATTTTAGCACTATTCTATATTGACAATCTATATCAAATAGTATATAATATGCAGTAAAAATCTTAAAGGAATGTTATGAAAAATATAAAAAAAGTTGTATTAACAACTTTGGTACTTAGTCTAGCTTCAGCTAGTAGTTTGTCTGCTCACTCACTATGGGTAAACTCTTTTGAGTCTAAGCCAGGCAAGACAGTAATAGGTCTTGGGTGGGGACATGTTCTACCTATACAGGATGGAGCAAGCAATATAAAGTTTAAAGAGTTTATCATTACTTCGCCAGATGGTAAAGCTACAAATCTTAAAACTCCGACTAGTGTCAATAAGGATCCCTTGCAAGAGACAGAAAATCTTACTATTTATGATATGGATATAGCTCTACAAAAGATATCTATCAAAAAAGAGGGCAAGAGTGGTACTTATGTGATAAAAGCCTCGACAAAGCCTAGTATATTTACCAAATATGTCAATACTGCTGGTAAGACTACATTTAAACGAACGGGTATGGATGAGATTAAGGATATTAAAAAGGTTTTAATGTCTTTGGAGCATCAATCAGTTGCAAAATCGTATATTACTATAGGAGAGTGGAGTAAGCAAGTAGCTACCAATGTTGGACTTGAGATTATCCCTAAAACGGATCTATCAAATTTAAGAGCAGGGGATTTTGTTGAATTTGAAGTTTTATATAATGGTAAAACTTTTAAAAATGAGAACTTTTTGAGTGCTAAAAGCAACATGTTTGGACAAAATGACGGTTTTACCCTAAAGTCCAATATACGAAAAGGCAAGGCAAAGTTTAGAGTTATGGCTCCTGGTCAATGGATAGTAACTGCTCGCAAAAAAGAAGAAGTTACAAATGATGGAAAATTTAAAGAGCTAGTTGGTAAAGTTAACTCTGTATCTAACTCTGCTTCTTTAACTTTTAATGTAAAGTAGATAAACAAAGTGGAGCGTTATATGCTCCACTTTTTAAAACATAAAGGATAATGTAAAGTAATTGTTGCTAAAATGACTAAAATAATTATTTAGGAACTACTCTAATGGACGACAGTATACTTAAAAAGATAAAAGCACTCCCACCTCTTGACAATACAGTCATAAATATACAAAAAGTTTGTACAAATAAAAATAGCTCTTTGAGTGATTTAGTTAAAATTGTAGAGGGCGACCCTATGCTTACAGCAAATATACTAAAATCATCAAACTCTCCTCTTTACGGCTTTAGTCGTGAAATAAAAAATATCTCACATGCTGTCTCTCTTTTTGGCATGGCGACTGTTAGGGGTTTTGCCCTATCTAGTGCAATAAAGAAAAATATAAAGATAGATCTATCGCCATACAATCTAACAGGCGCTAAATTTTTAGAGATAAGTCTTGCTCAAAGTGCATTAATGTTCAACTGGTATATGAAGGTTGATAGAGAGATGCTTGATATATTGGTTCCTGCATCATTTATGATGGAGGTCGGAAAAATTATCATAGCAAATGAAGTGCTAGAGAAGAATATGGGTAAAAAATTTTTAGAAGCTTTTAAAAAAATTGATACTCTTTCTGAAATCTCTATTTTAGAAAAAGAGAGCGTTGGCTTTAGCAGTGAAGTGATAACAGCTAAGATATTTGAGCAATGGAATCTTGAACTAGAGCTTGTAGAGGCTATTAGATACTCAAGCTCACCACAAAATGCCAATGAGCATATATACCCTTTCTCGTTAGCTCTTTTTGTAGTTAAAAATTGTGTCAATATATTTAGTCAATTTGGAGATGGTGATATAACTTCATCTTTAGAACTACTCGCTCAAAATAATTTAGATCAAAAAATATTTTTAAATGTAGTGGAAAAAATCAAACAGTGACAACACAACTCCTTGCCCTTGAGCGAGGCATAAAAAATGAAGAGCTTCCCTTTGAGCTCTCCACACTCATAAGTGATCTTATCAAATTAAAAGCAGTAAAATTCAAAAAAAATATCTATACTCTTGATTCAAGGTATAGAGCTGGAGTAATTGATATATCTTTTAGTGGAATCGGCTTTATAAAAACTTATGCGAACAAGCAGATGAAGGATCTTCTAGTCGAGGCTAGCGATACAAAAGGGGCTATGAAGGGTGACATAGTCATAGTAAAAAGGCTACACACTAAACAGGGTCGCCCAAAAGCAAAAGTTATCTATATAGTAAAACGAAAACATAACTCTAGTATTGTATATACAAAAATCCAGCATAAAAGAGTGGTTGGTATTAACATAAAAACAGAGTTAGCCCAAAATATAACTGTAAGTCAAAAATCACTAAAGCAACTTCCCGATGGAACTGTCTTAAAGATAGACAATGAAACAGGTAGTTTGGTTGAGGTTTTAGGAGTTCTATCTGATCCAGCAGTTGATGAAAAAATCTCAATGGAGCTCTTTGATAAAACAGAGTTTTTCAGTGAAAAAGCGGAACTAGAGGCTAAATCACATGGAGATTTTGTAGACAAGTCTCTCTATCCAAGCAGGATTGACTTAACTCATCTTGATTTTTGCACTATTGACCCCGTAGATGCAAAAGACTTTGATGATGCGGTCTATTTTGATATAAAAACTACAACCCTTTTTGTTGCTATTGCTGATGTTAGTGAGTATCTTTATGACATGGGGCATATAGATAAAGAGGCTAAAAAGAGAGGATTTTCTATCTATTTTCCTCACAAATCTATCCCAATGCTTCCACGAAGTTTGAGTGAAAATATCTGTTCACTAAAACCAGATGAGGATAGACTAGCATTTGTTTTTAAAATTGCACTCGATAAAAATAGCTTTTCCCCTATAAAAGAGGAGCTTTTAGACGCTGTCATCCACTCCAAAAGAAGATATACCTACGAAGAGATAGATGATTTTCTTGAGGGAGACTTCTCTAAAGAGAGAGAGATTGACAAGAGAGTATTAAAATCCCTACTTCCGCTAAATGACTTTATGAAAAAAGTTAGGGCAAAAAGGTTAAAAGACTCTTTTGAGTTTCGCTCATCCGATATTAGAATGGCTATTGATAAAGACCAAAACTTAGTATCAACTCGCACAGAAACAGAAACAGCCTCTCACTCTCTCATAGAAGATTGCATGCTTTTAGCAAACAAAGCGGCTGCAAAAAGATTGGATTATGGGGTGTTTAGAACTCATGGCGAGCCAACTCTATCAAAAATTGAGGCACTTCTTGAGGATTTAGCATTTGTAGGGATACATGAGAGATTTAGTCCTGAAATCCCAACTCTTATAAGGCGAATTCAAGCCAAAGCTGATGAGATAGATATTCGTGAAGAGGTAGACAAACTCATCATAAGAAGCCAACAAAAAGCGATATATGAGCCTCAAAACAAGGGGCATTTTGGTTTAGGATTTAGTAGCTATACTCACTTTACATCGCCCATAAGAAGATATAGTGATTTAACACTTCATAGGCTTTTAAAGGCTGACTTAAAAAGCGATAAAAAACGAAAAGAGTTTTTGCTTAGAGATATTGACTCTTTGTGTAAAAGTATAAGCGAACTTGAGCGGGAGAGTGACAAAGTAGCATGGGACTACATGGATAGAAAATTTGTAAGATGGGCAAGTGAGCGAATTGGCGAAAATGTAAAAGCGATAGTAACAGATATATCAAGAAATCCAATAGCAAAACTTGATGATGAGATAGTGGGTGCTAGGATATTTTTACTTGATGATGAAGCGGAGCTTTTTGAGAGGGTTATGGTAAAAATAGTTGAAGCCAATATAGCCACAGCAAGAATCTATGGAAAAATCGTACATGTATAAAAATATATTTGAAAATCTTTTAAATAGCAATAGACTACCTAAGTCTATACTGTTACATGGAGCATGTGATTATCAAAATAACTACTTTTCACAAAAAATAGTAGAAAAATGGAGCAAAAAAGATGATGAAAAGCTAATACTTTACTATGATGAGTACAACTTTACAACCGCTAAAAATTACTTAAGCCAGTCATCTCTTTTTGGCGGTCAAAATATAGTTGTAGTTAAAAATGATAGAGCGATACCAAAAAAAGAGTTGGATATTTTAGTTGGGCTTTGCGAAAAGTGTGATAGTAGCTTTTTTCTTTTTCAATACTTTGGAGATCCAAAAAAAGCAGCAAATATAGCAAAATCATTCAAAAAAAACTTTGTAAGATTTTTCAAACCAAACCTTGATGAAGCTTTAAAACTTCTACATGTAAAGGCGAAAGAAGTTGGACTCAATATAGATAGATATGCACTTCAATATCTCTATATGCTTCATATCGAAGAGCTCTCTTTGTGTGTAAATGAGTTTGAAAAACTATTGATACTTGAAAAAGAGATAAGCTCTGCTGATATTGATAGAGTTGTTTCTGGGCTAGGAGCAGTTGGGCTGGATAGTTTTGTGGAAAAACTGCTAAAAAAAGAGAGTATAAAAAGCTCTTTTATCTCACTTTGTGAGAGTGGTGGAGCAGATGAGGTAAAGGTTATAAACTCTATACAAAGCTATATAAGCCAGCTACTTCTTTTTCACATGTATATCAAGACACATAACTCATTTGATGCAAGAGCGATACTAGGCTACCCTCTTCCACCACAACTTGCAAAAATAAGAGCCGATTTGAGTATGAAAATAGATATATCAAGCTACAAAAATATGCTAGAACACCTAGTGAAAAGTGAGTTAGCACTTAAAAAAATAAAAAATATCGATAAAAATTCCTACCTTATTTCCTCTTTAATAAAACTTCAAACTTACTTATAGTATAATCCGCGTTCATACTGCAAATCGCAGTAATATTCTTGCTCTGGAGACAGAGTTAAATCCACAAGGAGAGACAATGACAAGAAAATATGAATTGCTTTTTGTTCTTAAGCCAACACTAGCTGAAGAGGAGACAAAAGCAAAGATAGAGGATCTAAAAAAAGTTTTAGAGAAAAATGGTGCGGTTATCGCTACCTTGCAAGATGCAGGAATTAAAAGACTTGCTTATGAGGTTCAAAAGTTCCAACGAGGCTATTACGGTGTATACTATTTTGAGGCACCATCTGACTCAATTGTTGAAATAGAGAGAGTTATCCGTATCAATGAAGATATTATTAAATTTATGACCGTAAAGTATGAAAAACAAAAAGAGGTCAAACACTGGAACAAGCTAGTAGAGAAATTTACTCCAAAAATCGTAGAGAAAACAGAAGAGCCAATCATAGAAGAGCAGAAGGAAGAAGAGAAAACAGAAGCTTAACCTAAGGAGTTAGACATGTTTAATAAAGTGATTTTGGTAGGAAACTTAACAAGAGATTGTGAACTTAGGTATACGCAGAGTGGCACTGCCATTTGTGCAACAGCAATAGCAACTAATAAAAAGTTTAAAAATCAAGCAGGGGAACAAAAAGAGGAGGTATGCTTTGTAGATATTACTTTTTTTGGAAGAACTGCGGAGGTAGCAAATCAATATCTTGGAAAAGGTAGAAAAGTTCTTATTGAGGGTCGTTTAAAGTTTGAACAGTGGACAGATCAAAATGGCGGCAAAAGAAGCAAGCATACTGTAACTGTTGATAACATGCAAATGCTAGGTTCTCGTGATGACAATCAGAGCGGAGGTGACGGCTACACTCAACAACCGCAACAACAAAGCAGTTATAATAACTCTCAACAACCGCAACAGATAAAAAGACCTGAAGGTGATAAAATGCAAGAGGTTGATGTAGATGAAGACGAATTACCGTTTTAAACATAAACTTATAGATTCTCGCCAAAGGCGAAGCTTTAGTCGTGAGGAATTCTCAAGGGGCTTTGCTCTTTGAAAAGGGAATAGTAAAACAAAAAGGAAAAATAATGGCACCAGAAAAAAGAAAATATGCTAGAAAATATTGTAAATATTGTGAATCAAAAATCGAATACATAGACTATAAAGAGACAAAACTTCTAAAACAAGCTTTGTCAGAGAGATACAAAATCATGCCTCGTCGCTTGAGTGGAACTTGTAAAAAACATCAAGAGATGGCTGAACTCGCAATCAAAAGAGCAAGGCATACTTCATTGATTCCATACATCATTGACAGAAAAAATGTTGTATCGCACCCATTTGATCAATTGCAATAGCTAAACAAACAAGTGAGTCTAAGACTCACTTGTAATCGCATACTTAAAAACCTCTTCTATCCTAGTAACAGGAATTATCTTCATCTTTGACTTAACCTCTTGGGGGATATCTTTTAAATCATTCTCATAGTTTTTCTTTGGAATTAAAGCCGTGGTTATTTTTGCCTTATAGGCTGCTATTAATTTCTCCTTTAAGCCTCCTATAGGTAAGACCTTTCCTGTAAGTGTAAGCTCTCCAGTCATAGAAATATCGCATCTTGCTTTTTTGTTTGAGTATAGTGATGCCATAGCAGTTGCCATAGTGATTCCAGCACTAGGCCCATCTTTTGGAGTTGCTCCTTCTGGAACATGTAGATGCAAATCAAATCTTCTATACATCTCACTATTTTCTATCTCAGTTTTTTCAGTTTTCTCTTTAGCACTAAGAGGTATGAGTGAGCTATCAATACCAATCTTACCCTCATCAATTAGAACTTTAACAACACTAAGAGCAATTTTTGCTGACTCTTTCATAACATCTCCCAAGGAGCCAGTTATCTGCATCAATCCTTTACCTTTTATCTTAGTGGCTTCAACTCTTAGAACATCTCCACCAACACTAGTCCATGCCAACCCATTGACCTGCCCAATCGAATCTTTCTTATCTCGCTCCTCTATCTCAAAGCTCTTTTTTTCAAGATACTCTTCAAGATTTTTCTGTGTTATAGATATCTTTTTCATTTTTGGGTCAATTAGGAGCTGTTTTGCTACTTTTCTAAGTATATCAGCAACTCTTCTTCTTAAGTTTCTTACCCCAGATTCTCTTGTATAATTCGCTATGATAGTCTCATTCGCTCCCTTTGTAAAAGAGATCTCACTCGCCCTTAAGCCATGTTTTTTAAGCTCTTGTGGTATAAGATATTTTTTCATTATCTCAAACTTCTCTTGAGGGGTATATGAGCTTAAAAATATAAACTCCATCCTATCACGAAGAGGAGCAGGAATTGCACCTATATCATTGGCAGTCGCTATAAAAACTATTCTTCTTAAATCTATATTGAAGTTCAAATAGTAATCTCTAAACTTATTGTTCTGTTCTGGGTCAAGAACCTCCAAAAGAACCGCGGTTGGATCTCCCCTAAAGCTTCTAGCAACCTTATCAATTTCATCTAAAACAATTACGGGATTCATCTGTCCCGCCTCTATAATTCCCTGCACTATTCTACCGGGCATAGCTCCTATATATGTTCTTCTGTGCCCTCTTAGCTCATTGACATCTTCAAGTCCACCAAGCGCAATCCTTACAAGTTTTCTTTTAAGCGCTTCAGCGATTGAGTTTGCAAGAGAGGTTTTACCGACTCCAGGAGGTCCTGCAAAACACAAAATCGCCCCGCTGCCCTCTTTTGGCTTGATACCTCTTTTTGCAAGAAGTTCACGAACTGCAAAATACTCTTCAATTCTATCTTTTGGCTTCTCTAAAGAGTAGTGGTCACGATCAAGCTGTCGCCTGACTTCAAGTATATCAAGCCTCTTTTTTGCTAGCGAATCAAAAGGAATATCAATAACCCAATCAAGATAACTCTGTATCATGTTTGCATCACTAGAGTCTGGATGCATACGACCTAGCTTATCTATCTGTTTTTTTATCTCTTTATAGGCATCTTCTTCCATGCTATCTTTCTTGGCTTCTAGCTTTTTGCGATACTCTTGTATCTCTTCATCTCTTTGGTTATCGCTTCCTAGCTCCTGCTGTATCTGCTTTAACTGCTCTTTTAAAAAGTACTCTTTATTGACTTTCTCTATTC
>CAZXOZ010000067.1:0-7896 GCA_964642805.1 uncultured Sulfurospirillum sp.
ACCTATTATAGGGCTTTAATTGGAGTTTTCTATTTGTCAATATCTCTAATGTAGATTACAGGCATAGTTTAGGTGATAGGTGTTTTGGGGTGTTTTTGTGTGGGGATTAGGTGCGAAAGCTCAGTAATTTTACTATGCAACAAGAGATGCTAAACATAGCTATGTTTTATGTTAAAAGAGAGCGACTTACTACCTTATGTGGTGCTTGGAGGCGAAACAGCCTTAGCAGAAAAGTATTGGAAGCATCGTTTTTCTATGGATATTGATATCTTTATCTACAAAAATGACATAAAGAACAAGAGTCTTTTAACTCATCATAAATGGTCTAAAAAAGTAGAAAAAGAGATGAAAATAATTGGCTATAGTGGAGACATGAAGTTTCAAAATATTTATCTAGAATTTACAATAGCAAACGAGAGCAAGATACAGTTTTTTGATACAAAAAACTTTTCACAAAATCCATACACTACAACACTAGTACTAAAAGAAGCTAAAATTGCTAAAGCAACCAGTATCTAAAAGTTGTTTTTTACTTTTTACTATATTATGTTATAATCGCACCATTACGAGTAAGGAAAAAAATGAAGTTTTTCATAGCTACTGACCATACTGGGGTGGCAATCAAGCCTGATATAATTGAGATGTTAGGGAAAAAAGGACACGAGGTAATTGACTTGGGACCTTCTAGTGGCAATAGGGTTGATTATCCTGATTATGCTCATAAGCTTTGTTTGAAAGTCTTATCAGAATCAAATACTCAAGGCATACTTATCTGCGGAACGGGGGTAGGCATGAGCATTGCAGCCAATAAAAACATAGGCATAAGAGCAGCTCTTTGTCATGATGGCTATACAGCTAGTATGGCACGAGCTCACAATGATGCAAATGTTCTTTGCTTTGGTGAACGCGTTATTGGGTTTGGTGTTGCAGAATCTATCATAGACGCTTGGTGTAGCGGAAGCTTTGAGGGTGGAAGACATGCAAAACGCGTTGAAAAAATTGAGATCTAGACAGTGCTAGAGTGGGTAGTAACAACGATACTTGTTTCGCTTTGTGTCTATCTTATTATCATGGTTTTTTACTATAAAACTCTTCTAAAAAAAGAGAAGCTAGGTAGTGTAATTGTTAAAAATACCTTAGGAGATGCAGAGATTGTCATACGAAAATATCAAGTACAACTTCAACGCTCTTTAGGAAACATAGACATACTAAGCGATGAACTCACAAAAGTAAAAAATGACCTAAAATCTCTACGAACAAGAAACTCTCAATACCGCATGGAGAGTGACAAACTAAGGCAGCAGATAAAAGAGCTACAAGGAAAGATAGAGGCGCTACTGTAGTGGGTGTTGAAGTTATATCTTATGGTGCTTTTGCTATACTATTGCTGATTTTTTTAATAATAAAATTTATAATATTTAAATAGGATAGCAAGATGAAAATATTGGGTCAAAGCGATAAAGAGTATATACTTAACTCCATAAGAGATATAAAAGATTTTCCAAAACCTGGTATAGTATTTAAAGATATTACTACGCTTTTATCGGATGCTAAGGTCTATAACTTTCTTCTTGACCACTTAGTCGCTAGATATGAAGATGAGAATATAGACTTTATTGCTGGAATTGAGGCTCGTGGTTTTATATTTGGAGCCGCACTTGCTGCAAAACTTGGCAACTCTTTTGTACCAATTAGAAAGCCAGGAAAGCTACCATATACCACCATAAGTGAAAAATACTCACTAGAGTATGGTGTTGATGAGGTGGAGATTCATATAGATGCCTTTAAGTCCAAAAAAGATAGACCAAAAGTTCTTTTGATTGATGACTTGATAGCGACTGGCGGAACAGCAACAGCAGCAGTAAGCCTGATAAACAAAGCAGGAGCTCACTGTTTTGAGGCTTGTTTTGTCTTAAATCTTACAACTTTACAGGGTGATAGAGAGATTAAAGAGACAACAAGCGTCTACTCTGTCTTGGAGATTGATTGATGTATCTACCAAAAGTATCAAAATTTGACCCAGATATCAATGGTCATTTTGGAATATTTGGGGGTAGATTTGTTCCTGAAACACTTATGCCAACTCTTTTAGAGTTAGACAAATTTTATGAAACAGTTAGATTTGATAGAGATTTTTGGAGTGAAGTTGATGGTTATCTAAAAGATTATATAGGTCGCCCCTCTCCTCTTTATTATGCAAAAAATATCTCTGAAGAGCTAGGTGCAAAAATCTACCTCAAAAGAGAGGATTTAAATCATACAGGAGCTCACAAAGTAAACAATACCATAGCTCAAGGGCTTCTAGCAAAAAAAATGGGCAAAAAAAGAGTCATAGCCGAAACTGGAGCGGGGCAACATGGAGTGGCAACTGCTACAATCGCTGCTCTTTTAGGGCTAGAGTGTGAAGTTTTTATGGGTGAAAAAGATGTAAAAAGACAGGAGTTAAATGTCTTTCGCATGAAGCTTCTTGGTGCAAAAGTTCACAGTGTAAAGAGTGGAAGCAGAACTCTAAAGGATGCCATGAATGAGGCTATTCGATACTGGGTAACCAATGCTAGAGATACTTTTTATATCATAGGAACCGTTGCAGGTCCACACCCATACCCAATGATGGTTCGTGATTTTCAAGCTATAATCGGATATGAAGCGAGGGCTCAAATCTTAGAAAAAGAGAGTAGACTGCCTGATTCTATCATAGCTTGCATAGGTGGCGGAAGCAATGCTATCGGAATTTTTAGCCACTTTTTAGAGGATATCGAAGTTGCATGTATAGGCATAGAGGCGGGTGGCTTAGGAGTTGAGACTAGTAAACACGGAGCTAGTTTAGCAAAAGGTAGTGCAGGGGTTCTTCATGGGCAGATGAGCTATCTTCTACAAGATGATGATGGGCAGATACTCGAAGCTCACTCCATAAGTGCTGGACTAGACTACCCTGGCATTGGGCCAGAACATGCATACCTAAAAGAGCTAGGAGTAGTTAGGTATGAACATATAACAGACAAAGAGGCACTAGATGCTTTTGTTTGGTTGAGTCAAAAAGAGGGCTTAATCCCTGCATTTGAAAGCTCACATGCGGTGGCATATTTAAAGAAAATGCCAACAAAAGAGTTAAAAAACTCACTAATCATAATCAACCTCTCAGGTAGAGGAGATAAAGATATGGTACAAGCTCAAGAATTATTAAAAGGTATAATATGAAAATTGAAGTAACAAAAAAGAGGATATGCGAGATAGAGGCTGATATAAAAGTTGTATTTGTAGTAGATAGAGATTTTGACCATAAAAGCATAAAAGACAAAGAGTCTTTGAAGTTTTTAGGCTTTAAGGGCGAGAGTGAAGAGGTTTGTTTTTTAGCTGAAAAAAGAGTTCTTTATGTTGGTGTAGACTCGCTTGATGCTGAAGAGATTAGACTAGCATCTTCAAAAGCTATAAATATCATAAAAAACACAAATGCAAAAACTATAAAAATAGGAACCTACACAGATGACTGCCCTGGTGTAAACTTAAAGGCTATGAGCGAGGCATTTATACTTGGAAGTTATAGTTTTGAAGAGTATAAAACTAAAAAAAATCCACTTAAAATTGAGACTGTTACTATATGTTTAGATGACTATAGTAATCCAAATCCTCCACTAGAGATGGCACAAAGAGCACTTAATAATGGAGTAATCATAGCAGAGTCTACAAACTTTGCAAAAGATTTGGTTAATACAATTCCGCATGATATGAACTCACTTAGACTTGCTCAAATTGCTAAAGAGTTTGAAAATCTCGAAGATGTTACTTGTGAAGTTTATGACGAGAAGTTTCTAAAAAAACAGGGTATGGGTGCATTTTTAGCAGTCAATAGAGCGAGTCATATACCGCCACGTCTTATACATGTAGTCTACAAGCCTAAAAATGCTAAAAAAAGGTTTGTATATGTTGGGAAGGGCTTAACTTATGATACAGGAGGGCTTAGCTTAAAACCTGCTAATTTTATGGTATCTATGAAAGCGGATATGGGTGGTGGTGCGGCAGTTTTGGGCATCATTAAAGGAGCAGCTAAAATCGGTCTTCCTTATGAAGTTCACGCGATAGTTGGAGCTACAGAGAATGCTATAGGACCTGAAGCCTATAAGCCTGATGATGTGCTAGTTGCAAAAAATGGAAAAACTATAGAGATAGGCAATACAGATGCTGAGGGGCGATTGGTTTTAGCAGATTGCCTTTGTTATGCGGCAGAGCAAAAACCTGACTATCTCATAGATATGGCAACACTTACTGGGGCTTGTGTCGTTGCTCTTGGAGAGTATACTACTGCTGTTATGGGGCATTCAAATGAACTTAAAGACTCTTTGATGGATTCTGCTAAGAGTAGTGGAGAGCTTACTGGAACTTTGCCCTTCAATAGATACCTAAAAAAACAACTTAAAAGCCCTATTGCTGATCTCAATAACATCGCTTCAAGTCGATATGGTGGAGCAATTACGGCTGGTATGTTTTTAGATAACTTTGTTGCAGATGAATTAAAAGACAGGTGGCTACATCTTGACATAGCAGGTCCCGCTTTTGTAGATAAAGCATGGGGCTACAATCAGCGAGGTGCGAGTGGAGCAGGAGTGAGAATGAACCTCTACTGGATGATAGAGCAAAGCAAAAAAGAGACCATATAGTGGGTTTAGGTGTAGGCATAGTAGGGCTTCCAAATATAGGAAAATCTACAACTTTCAATGCTCTGACGAAAGCTCAAAATGCACAAAGTGAAAATTATCCATTTTGTACGATTGAGCCAAACAAAGCGATAGTTCCTGTTCCTGATGATAGACTAGCAAAGCTAGCTAAGATTGTAAATCCTGAAAAGATTATACACTCTACTATAGATTTTGTAGATATTGCTGGGCTTGTCAAAGGGGCTTCATCTGGTGAGGGTCTTGGAAATAAATTTTTATCAAACATCCGTGAAGTTGAAGTTATCTTGCATCTAGTTAGATGCTTTGAAGATGACAATATAACACATGTCGAGGGTGAGATTGACCCAATAAGAGATATTGAGATTATCGAGAGTGAGCTAATCTTTGCAGATATTCAACAGCTTGATAAAAAAATAGAAAAGCTATATCGCACTTCAAAAGCAGATAAAACTGTTCGAGCAACCCATGAGTTTGCATTAGAGCTCAAACTACATCTTGATGATATAAAGCCTGTCAGCACATTTTCCAAAAAGGATAATCCTATATTTGATGAACTTGACCAAGAGCTTAGATTTCTATCAAACAAAGAGGTAATTTATGGGACAAATGTAGATGAGAACTCCCTCCTAGAAGACAATGAGTTTGTTAAGCAGGTAAAATCCCATGCTAGTGAGGTTGGAGCTGAAGTGATAACTCTTTGTGCAAAGATAGAGGAGGAGCTTTGTGGACTCGAAGAGAAGGAAGCACAAGAGTTTTTAGCTGAACTCAACATAGAGGAGTCTGGATTAAATAAGATAATTCACATATCATTTGCAAAACTAAATCTCATAAGCTACTTCACAGCAGGACCCAAGGAGGCAAGAGCATGGACAATACACAAAGGCTGGAAAGCCCCAAAATCAGCCTCAGTTATACACAATGACTTTGAAAAAGGCTTTATTCGTGCGGAAGTGATTTCCTATACAGACTTTATCACTTATTCTGGTGAAAATGGAGCAAAAGAGGCTGGAAAAATGCGTCTTGAAGGAAAAGATTATGTTGTCAATGATGGTGATGTAATGCACTTTAGGTTCAATGTCTAGTGACTTAACACAAGGCTGTATTAAAAAACATATAAGAAACATCACTATACCATCAAGTATAGGGTATTTCTTTCACACCATGTTCAATGTAACTGATACTTTTTTTGCAGGTAAAATTTCAACTCAAGCTCTAGCCTCTCTCTCACTTACATTTTCTATATTTTTTATAGTCATTGCAGTTGCTGGAGGCATGAGTCAAGGCGTAACTGCTCTAGTAGGTAATGCTATTGGCGAAAAAAAAATTGACTATGCAAAGCAAATAATTCTTCATATTTTTATTTTAGCACTCTTTATGACTCTTCTTATTACTACAATAGGGCTACTTAGTGCTCCTTTTTTGTTACAAATTTTAGGAGCACATGGGGATTATCTAAACGAAACACTGTTATACATAAATATTATTCTTTTTGGAGCTATTTTTTATGTTTGTGTCTTTTTTACAAATGCTCTACTCACTTCACTAGGTATCACATGGGCATTTAGAAATTTTTTAGTAGTTGGTTTCTTCTTAAATATAGTTTTAAACTACTGGTTTATAAGCGGAGGGTTAGGACTTGAACCTATGGGTATTCGAGGCATAGCTTATGCAACTATTATTATTGAGTTTTTAGGCTTTGTTTATCTATTTGGTGTTTTGAAAAAAACCTATCTTCTTAATAATCTACCTATATTTAAGTTTGATAAAAAAATACTATTTTCTTTTTGCGAACAAGGAGCACCGCCTACTATAAACTTACTACTTATGGCTCTTGGAATGTTTATTGTTACCTACTATATATCTGATTTTGGAAAACATATTGTAGCTGCTTATGGAATTGCTGTAAGAATTGAGCAGATATTTTTACTTCCTAGTATCGGAATCAATGTAGCAGTTTTAGCAATAGTCTCTCAAAATAATGGAGCTAATCTATTTAATAGGGTCAAAGAGAGTGTAATGTACGCTCAAAAAGTTGCTTTTATATTGTGGATTATTGGCATGTTATCGCTATTTATTTTTGGTGAATTCTTAATGGGACTATTTACTGATGACCATCTAGTTATTGAAGCTGGTTTAGGATATCTTTATGCCGCCGCAGTTTCACTCTATGCCTACATGGTGGTTTTTATCAATATTGCCTTTCTTCAGGGCATAAAAAAACCAGCACTACTAGTCTATCTAAGTCTATTTAGACAGCTTCTTGTGCCTGTTGCTACATTTAGTCTGTTTGCATATCTCAATCTTCCTCTTCATTTTTACTGGTGGGCACTTGTCTTTTTTATATGGCTATCAGCCATATTTATAGTTTGGTATGCAAAATACAAATTTGTCGATTTAACAAAATCTAAAACACCTCTAAAGTAGTTTTTCTACTTTTCAAAAGCGAATAATGGCCTAAAAATTCCAAACAATTGAACCCTCTGATTAACTATCAAATTTTCATAGGATTCAATTATGATACAATATCTTACATTCAAAAGTATTTTTATGCTTTAAAAGTAACACAGACAAAAGGAGAGATAAATGAAAAAAGTATTTATGTTTTGTATCGTTGCTATACTTTTTACAGCGTGTGGTGTTGGTAAAGGTGAAGGTGGTGGTGAACAACCAGCTGGCATAGAAAATATTATAGCATGGGCTCAAAATAATGGCAATAATGGTGTAGCACCAACTCAGGGAGACTATAACAATACAGGTGTTGATCTAAAAAATATTAGTATAGGTAACCTAAATACCTATATAGCTATGCTAAATTCTTCTCAAGTGGACAGTAAAGATGAGATACAGTTTATTATTGATAATGCAGGTGCACTGCTAATAGATACTGATAATGACGGTATACCAAATGGTATTGATACAGATGATGATAACGATGGCGTGAGTGATGTGGATGAGTTAGCAGCAGGTACAGATCCGCTTGTTGCAGATTCAAACCTGAGCACTTTTACTATAGGCGATATCTCTGATAGCACAGTAGAGGAGAATAATGCTTATGTAGGACCAACTCCAACCATAAGTGGAGATACGCCAGTTGGTACACTCGCCTATACACTTAGCGGTGCAGATGCCACACAGTTTGCAATTGCTTCTAGTACAGGTGTGGTATCGATGGTAGCTAGAGACTTTGAGAATCCTACTGATGGAAATACTGATAATGTTTACG
>CAZXOZ010000068.1:0-7451 GCA_964642805.1 uncultured Sulfurospirillum sp.
TTGTAGTTGAGCCTATATTTTTATAGGTGCCTATGTTTCCTTCTCTAGTATAGTTGAGCTCTCTGATTAACTATCAAGTTTTCAACTTAGGTAGTGCGGTAATAATTCACGCCTTGACCCCAGAGTCTAACTAGTAGTAGAATTTTCTGCTTTTTGTAATTTCGCTAGCAAATACTCCAAAATTTTTCTTAAATATTACACTAAAGTGTCCTATGCTTTTATACCCTACTAGACTAGCTGCTTCGCTGACACTTATATCGCCTCTCTCAAGAAGTAGTTTTGCTTGACTTAATCTATGCTCTTTCAGTAAGCCATAAACAGTATTGCCAAAGAGTTGCTTAAATCCTTTTTTTAATTTAAACTCATTGATAGCAACTTTGTGAGCAAGCTCTTTCAATGATGGTGGATTAGAGATATCCTTCAAAAGTACCTCTTTTGCCTTTTCTAAAGACTTTAAATCGTGTTTATTTAAATATATTTTTTTTGTATCTGTACTTATAGTGGTCTCATCTATAGTAGTGCAGATTAAATCTAGTATTTTTGATTCGAGATATAGGCTTTGAAGACTGTCTGTCAAGTATGGTGTTTTAAGTAGCTCACTAAGTAGAAGTCTCTGTCTATGTGTTAATTTGTTCTTATAGTTTACAACTATACTCTCGTTTTGAAAAACAGGCTTTTGTTTGTAGATTTCTGATTTATGAGAGCTTATTTTATCAAAAAGCTTGTTGTCAATGAGTATATTGTGAGCAATATATTTTCTGTTTTTACAATAGAGACCATTTGCTTTATATTCATCAAACTGCCTACCATGCCAACACAGGTTTGAATCAAATGTATATTTTCTATTTTTACTTACATTTTTTATATCTATGCTATTTGCAGTGGTGTTAAAAGATAAAAATGAGGTATCTTTGCTATAATTGGCCTCAATTATAGTATCTTCATGAAAACTAGCCTCAAAAGAGAAGTAGCTTATGCCACTAATTGTATTAAATTGATTTAATCTAATATCGCCATACTTTTTGTCAAGCTCAATTGCTCCACCGTTTTTATTGGTGTTTAGTAAAAGTATATTGTTAATACTGTCTTCAACTTCATTAGAAGATATAAAATTATGCACAACAATCCTTATGTATCCATATTGATAATTAATACTAATTAGACTATAAGTTTGCTTTGGTTCATATTAATTACCTCCATAAGCAAGAAAACTCCCTTTGGCTACACTATATTATTGATAATAAGTCTCATTTATTTTATACTACATGTAGAGATTTATAAAAAAGGAGTGGAATATGAGTGTAAAAAATATAGTAAAACTAGGCATAGTTTTTATGCTAACAACTGGTGTTGTGCATGCACAAGAGGTAAAGCTCGACACTGTAACAGTAACAGCAAACAAGATGGAGGAAAATATACAAGATGTCCCACAAAGCATAACAGTCTTAAATGCTGAAGTGATAAAGGAAAAAGGTATTAAAAATATTGGGGATATCATAAAAGAGATACCAAATATGAGATATGAGTATGGCGATGGTGCATTAGTGAATTTTAGAGGACTAAACCAGTCAATATTTTCAAACAATAATCCAGTGGTAATCTATATAGATGGAATAGCCACAAGCAGTAGGCAAGGATTTGATGCTTCTTTAGTAAATGTTGATAGAGTAGAGGTCTTAAGGGGTCCTCAAGGTACTTTGTTTGGCAAAGATGCTATAGGGGCAGTTATAAATATAGTTACAAAAGAGCCAAGCAATAAAACAACAGGATTTGCGGGTGCTGAGTATGGAAACTACAACTACATGAGAGGGTTTTTCAACATAAGCACGCCACTTATTGATGATAAGCTATTTTTTGGCTTAAATGGCGAAGCAAACAAAGATGATGGTTGGATTACAAATGACTACAATGGAGATAAAAAGGCTGGCAAAGAGAGTGATTATAGCTTTAGTACATTTTTGAAATATAATATAAATGATAGATTAAGCACAAAAATTATTCTCAACAAAGAGCAAACAGAAGATTATTGGAGTAATGCTTTAGCGTTGGGTGTTGGCGGAGAGATAGGCAGTATCAAAAGAGAGGATGTAGAGCATGTAAATTTTGATATTCCTATGTCTATAAAAAGCGATACAACTTCCCAAAGTTTCAGCATGAAGTACAGGGCTGATAGCTTCACTATAGACTCAATCACAACACATAAAGAGATAGACTATGATGGCACTTATGATGCTGATTTTGGCAATAATCCATTTTTTGATGGACTAAAATTTATGTATAATTTTGAAGAGGATATATATACTCAAGAGTTTAGAGTATCAAGTAACAACAAAGAAGGCTTCAGATGGGTAGCAGGAGTATATTTAGATAAGGAGAGCAGAGAGTTTGGTCCTTTTGGGAATGAGTTTCCTTTTTTTAATCCTGCACCACCATATAACTTTTTGGGAAACTACTCTTTAAATGCACTCTCTAAGATAGATAGTAAAACACAAGCTCTGTTCGGTCAAACAATGATACCATTTAGAGAAAGGTTTGAATTAACTCTTGGAGGTAGGCTGCAAAAAATAACCAAAGAGATAGACCTTAAAACATATTTTCTTCCTATAGGAACTACGGGTCCTGCAATGTATACAATGAAAGACAAAAAATCTTGGAACTCATTTTTACCAAAAATTGCACTATCTTATGAGATAAATGAAAACTATACAACCTATGCTTCAGTCTCAAAAGGCTATATGCCTGGTGGACATAACAATTATGCCATGACTGGAACAGTCGAAGACAATACTTTTGAGCCACAAAAATCAGTCAGCTATGAGCTTGGCTTAAAAGGAGTAATCAGCAACTTATCATTTAGTGCGGCGATTTTTAGGATGGACATAACAGATATACATGTATTTAAATCGCCATCGCCAGGTATCTATCTTACGGACAATGCTGAAAAAGCTCACTCACAAGGGATAGAGTTTGATTTTAACTATTTTCCAACTGACTACCTAGAGATAAGTGGTGCCTTAGGCTTTATAGATGCCAAATATGATGATTACGATACAGGAAGTGTAAATTATGATGGTCAAAAAATAGAAAGGACACCATCTCACACTATAAACTTAGGAGTTGCATATCGTCATCCTAGTGGCTACTATGGAAGAGTTGATGTAGCAAATATGGGTGATGTATATTTTCATGATGATGTAAGTGCTAGATTTGTAAAGGGGGGAGGCTACACAACAGCTGACATAAAGGCTGGATATAAATTTTCTGATTTTGATGTGTATGCTTATGTAAAAAATATCACAGATGAAGAGTATGTAAAAACATTTTCACCAACTGTTATAAATATCGTAGCAACAGTTAATGACCCAAGAACTTTTGGCATAGGTTTTAAGTATAAATTTTAACTTATTGGCATAAAAACTCCTTTTATAAGAAGATAGCTATTGATGATTTACATCGGTAGCTGTCTTACCTTTACAATACAGACTGCTCACAGGATAGTAAATGAAAAAACAAAAAACAGGACTATGGGCGATTGTAAAGCCAATTAGGTTCGAGATAAGAGCTTCAATGCTACTGGCATCTATAGGGGCAACTGGCTTGATTGCTAATTTGGTGATAATATCTTTTACACTTTCTTGCATTGCTAAATCTGAAGCTATTGTAGTTTTTGGTTATGAAATGGAGATTTTAAATACTATTTTACTGATTGTTTTTTTAACTATAGTCACATTTAGCTCAAGACTATCTGCTTTTGCTATTTCTCATTTAGGTGCACTTAAGTTGGAGCAAATTATAAGAACTGATCTATCAGAGCATCTCGCACAAGTACCTTTGGGATACATCATCTCCAATGGCTCAGGAGCTTTAAAAAAAGTACTACTCGATGATGTTAAAAATCTTCATGCTTTTGTAGCAGATAGCACCCCTATAATCTCTAAAAGTATTACTTCTTCTGTATTGTCTCTTTTGGTGCTTATTTATGTAGATTATAGGTTAGCATTGGTCTGTGTTTTTATTATGATTATTGGTGTGGCTATTATGTCGATTATTATGAGAGATTCAGTCTCTCTTAGAAAAAACTATGAAAAAAGTCAATCCAATATAAATAAAGCGGTTATAGAGTTTACACAAGCTATGCCAGTTGTTAGAACTTTTGATAGTGGGAGTCAATCTTTTAAGAGATACCATAGTGCACTTTTTGACTATAGAAAAAACCTGTTGGACTGGATATCCAAAACAAGAAACTTTGCAAAATTAGGAAAAATTATTCTCTCACCACTGCCTACTATTTTAGTTGTGCTTTTTGTTGGTCTGCTACTTTTAGACAGAGGATCAATAGAGCTATCATCCTTAATAATAGCACTTTTTTTAAGTACAGGAATGTCTGATAGTCTAATGCCTTTGATGTGGACAAGTGAATTTATAAGAAAATCGAATGCTTCAGCTTTAAAAATACAGGAGGTTTTAGCAGTAGATAAGCTCAAAGAATCAACAAATCCAAAAATACCAAAAGAGAACTCTATTGTATTTGAAAATGTAAATTTCTCTTATGATGGTCAAACTACTATTTTACATAATATAAACTTCGAGGTAAAACAAGGAGGCACAGTAGCATTGGTAGGTCCAAGTGGAGCTGGAAAAAGCACTATAGCTAAGCTTATCCCTAGATTTTGGGATATAGATAGTGGCTCTATAAAGATAGGAGATGTAGATATAAGAGATATAGGCTTTAAAGAGCTTATGGGTAGAGTGTCTTTTATATTTCAAGACACTTTTTTATTTCACGATTCACTGCTAAATAATATAAAGCTAGCAAATCCAAAGGCAAGTTATGATGATGTAGTTAGAGCAACAAAAGCGGCTCAAATTCATGACTTCATAATCTCTTTACCAGATGGCTACGAGACAAAAGTGGGAGATAGAGGAGCTAGTCTTTCAGGAGGACAAAAGCAAAGAGTTACAATAGCAAGAGCGATATTAAGAGATGCACCCATACTGATACTAGACGAGGCGACATCATTTGCTGACCCCCAAAATGAAGAAAGTATCCTAAAAGCCTTAAGGAATCTAATGAAGGGTAAAACTATAATAGTTATTGCTCATAAACTCTCAACCATCAAAAATGCAGATAAAATAATTGTGTTTCGTGATGGTAAGATAAGTGAAAGTGGAAAGCATCAAGAGTTATTGAGTAACAAAAGCACCTACTCTACTCTTTGGAATAAATATATAGAAGCACAAAAATGGAGCTACTATGAGTAAACAAAAACTCTCTTCAATATTGGATTTTTATAGAACTACTTTAGAAGTAGCAGGAAAGCACAGAGGTCGCTTTAAGAGAAGTCTGCTTTTTTTTATACTCTCTTTTAGCTCACAAGGTTTAGCTTTTGTATGCTTTTATCCACTTATGAACTCAATTTTTATAAGTGATTTTAATCTAAATGATAGTTTGATTTGGTTTAGCGTTATGATTCTTCTATCTTTTCTATCTTTTATGTTTAGATGGCTTGCTGATGATTTTAGCTATGCACTTGAAGGTGGCACAACAGATGTTGCACATGATACAAGATTGACTCTTGGTAAAAAGTTACGAACTATGCCACTAGAGAGTCTATATAGATATAAAACGGGAGAGATAAGCTCAATTTTTTCTGCAAATGTTGATAACTCAGCAGTACATATGAATACAGCCGCTGGAATGCTATTGGAGGTTTTTATAGTACCTTTTGTTATTATTGCTGCCACTTTTTTTATTGACTATAGGATTGCTTTAGCTATGCTATCAGCTCTACCCTTAGCTGTTATAGTTTATAAGTCTTCTATGGTTTTAAACAAAAAAAACAAAGAGGAGACAAGCAAAGAAAATGCCCTACTAGAATCTAGTGCGATAGAGTATCTACAAGGCTTACCAATACTTAGAACTATAGATCAAACAGGAGTTAATGCTAAAAATTTACAAAACTCAATTTTAAAGGTAAAAAATATACAAAAAAAAGGATTAATGCTTGAGGCACTACCTACTATAACGATAACAGCTCTAGTTGAATTTGCATTTTTATTGACCTTAAGCCTTGGTATATTCTGGGTAGTTACTAGTAGTCTTACAATCGCTGCTTTGATTGCGGTTTTGGTTATGCTAGGAAGGCTAATTGAGCCAGTATCTAATTTTCTAGCTTTTATGTCTACTCTTCAGACGATAGAGGTGGGGTTTAAAAAAATAAAATCAATCTTAGATATAAAAAATCTACCTATTTTAAAACCTATCAAAAAGGCTAAAACATTTGATATAGAGTTTAAAAATGTAAACTTTAGCTATAAAGGGCATAGCCAAAAAGCACTTAATAATCTCTCGTTTATTATCAAAACAAACTCCTTAACAGCGATTATAGGAGTATCAGGGGGAGGTAAAACTACAATCACAAGGCTTATGATGAGATATGCAGACCCAAGTAGTGGATATATAAAAATAGGCGGGGTTGATATAAAAAATATAACTCAAAAAGAGCTGATGAGTTATATTTCTATAGTATTTCAGGATGTCTATCTGTTTGATGATACAATTTTAAACAATATACGAATAGGAAGAGCAAATGCAAGCAATGAAGAGGTGATTGAGGCTGCTTTAAAAGCAAATTGTTACGAATTTATATCAAAATTACCAAAAGGATATGAGACAAAAGTGGGTGAAATTGGAGGAAATCTAAGTGGAGGAGAGAAGCAAAGAATTTCAATTGCAAGAGCTATACTTAAAAACAGCAGTATAGTGATACTAGACGAACCAACTTCAGCACTTGATATTGTAAGTGAGGTTGCAGTTCAAAAAGCACTCAATGCACTGATAAAAGATAAAACCGTCATAATAATATCTCATAAACTCTCAACAATCTCACATGCGGATACTATTTTAGTTATCGAAGATGGTGCTTTAAAAGAGTCTGGCGCACATGTAGAGCTTTTAAAAATAAGAGGTAGATATAAAGAGATGCATGATGCACGGCAGAGAGTTGCACAAAAAGTCTATTAATTGAACCCTCTGCTTAACTATCAAGTTTTCAGCGAAAGAGAGAGTGAGCTATTGTGAGGCAATATAATATCGTCAGCTATATCAATAGAATGAACCATGAGCCAAAACCATAGGTGGTCTTTTTAAAGATTTGGAGTGCGAGCTACACTCTTTAGCGATTGCTATGCAAGCTTTTGTTGAAATTATGGAAAAGATAGCACACATTGACGGGATTGTAAAGAACAATAAGGATTTTATGAGTATAATCTCTATACTGCGAAGCACAACTCAAGATTTGCTTGGATTTAGGTGCGAAAGTTGAGATTTTTATGCTATAATTGAACCCTCTAAAAATTTAATAGTTAATCAGAAGGTTCAATCCTAAATAATCACAAGGGATATACATTTGAAAAATACTAGCCTTATAAAAACTATGCTTGCATTGTTT
>CAZXOZ010000069.1:0-7338 GCA_964642805.1 uncultured Sulfurospirillum sp.
AGATTTAATTTAGCTTAAATTGTGGGGTTTTTTGGTAATTTGCAAGTGGCTCATATATAATGCAATATGGGAGATTTAGATAGAGCAAAAGATTTTATTAATAACATTAGATTGTATATGACAATGTGTTTAGCGCTTATCATCTCTATTGGCTCTAGTGTATCCAAGATGTATGTATCTGAGGATTTTAGCTATATATTTTTTGTTGGAAATATACTACTATTTTTGCTTTTAATAGTATTTCTTTTTTTGGCAAAGAAACTACATCTGAAAACAGATGAATTAAAGGATATAAAATGACCATAGCAACAATCACAATCACAGCAGTAGTTTTTATCTTGGTGTTTGCATACGGAGCCTATGAAGTCACGAAGACATCATAATATTTTGCTTCTTCAGGCGATAGTTTCGCATAAAGAGGATAGGCTGCATTATATTAGAGGTACTTTTAGTCTGCATGTAAAGGTCTAAAAATCAAAATTAGGAGAATTTGTGCAGATGGTAGACAGCAAAAACATAAACATTATTGATACAAATAAACTAGATATTTTTACTCCACAACATGAGCATTTTTTTGCTATGGCAAAAAAAGATAAAATTGATTATATCTACAATACATCTGCCCTAGAAGGCAACCTGATGACATATCCTGAAGTAGCAACACTTTTAGAAGGTGTTACGGTTGGTGGACACAAGCTAAGTGATGAACAACAGATTCTTAACCAAAACAGAAGTGTGGATTTGCTTTTGAGCATAATCAAAAAAGGTGATTTTTTTCTTGATAAAAAAACTTTATTGGAGTTGCATAGCAAGGTTGCATTTGAAGAATCACTTGCATGGGGGAAGTTTAGAAGTAGTGGTGTAAATATCGGCGGTACAAGCTATAAACCACCAAGTGTCAAGGAGTTAGATACTGTTTTTGAAAATGGAGTCAAGGAGATAAAAAGGGTTAAGCACCCTATAGTAAGAGCAGTAACATACTTTTTGTTTGGTGCAAAATGCCAATTTTTTTATGATGGCAATAAGCGAACTTCTAGATTGATAATGAATGGAATTTTGCTTGAGAGTGGCTATCCTATACTAAACATAAAAGTAAAAGACAAGCTAGAGTTCAATAAAAAGATGATTGCATTTTACGATGGTGAAGATATGAACTCTGTTGTAATATATTTGCTCGAATACTATCTACAAAGCAATAAAAATATATGCTTATAGTGCATATTTAAAAGAGACAGGCTGCTTTTAGAGCATGTTTTTATTGCTTTCTTCTGTGTGTCTTGTGTAAAAAACCATACACTTTTTTATAAGCTTAGTTGATATGCACCATACACCACAGAAGCCAAAACTGAAACAAATGCTATAATCACTGCTATCGTTACAAGTGTCATTTGATATCCTTTAAAGATTTTATTTTTTTATGCATTACTTTAGCTAGAAATGCAAATACTATAGAAAAAACTAAGAGTCCAAACACTCCAAGCATAAGTAGCAAGTTAGATGTACCATCTAAAAATAGCTTTGCTACACCAGCTCCCATCGTTATGATAAATGCAACAACAAAGCCAAGATATATCTTTATTGCCCCGATTTCTTCTTTTATTTCATCTATTTTAGCCATAATATGATTATATATAAAAAACATACAAAAAAGACTTAAAGAATAAATACTTAAGGGCAACAGGCTACTTTTAGATATGTTTTATACCACAGTCGGCTTTTCTATGGTAAAATCTTTAAAGGTTTTATGCTCTAGTAGCTCTTTGTCGTTTGCTATAAACTTATCACAACCAAGTCTTTGTACACTGCTTAGGATTATTAAGTCTTCAAAGTTAAAAACTGTATCCAATGAGTATGACTCTACCATAGAAGGAAGAAGTGTAAGCTTTGAATACAACTCAATAACGGGTATATTCGGATGTGGTATAGGTGCAGATTGTAGACTTTTAACTCAATAACTTCATAATGTAATCATCTCTTAAGGCCAAGGTTACACTTTGCATTCTCTTGATTGCAAATAGCTAAATATTAACTACACACAAAACCGTTACAATTTCAGTACAAACTCGAAAAAAGGATGAGATATGAAGACTCAAAACAAGCTAAAATTAGCTGGTGCTCTACTTGGAGCAACGCTTATCACGGCAACTGGGGCTATAGCAGGAAGTGGTGGCGATAAGTCTGGAGCTGGAAGTTGCGGATGCAAACCAAAAGCCTCTAAAGGCATGGAAAAGAAAGATGGCAAGTGTGGAGCTGGAAGTTGTGGTGGCAATAAAGCTACAACAGAAGCGATGGACGGCAATGCTACTATGATGAAGCAAGCTGGTAAAGGCTCCGATGGAAAATGCGGCGCAGGCAAGTGTGGCTAATCCAAAGGTTCAAGTTTTGAACAACATAGATGGATTAGGTTTAGGGCTTAGAAGAGATTTTTTGCAAGAGATTGACAAAGATGGATTTTTGCCCGATTGGTGGGAGATTGCTCCTGAGAATTGGTTTGATATTCCGTATCACCATAGAGAAAAATTTGAAGAGATTATATCTCAAAGACCCGTTGTAGCACATGGCTTATCCTTATCAATAGGCTCAATGGAGCCTGTTGATATGAAGTTTTTAAAGCAGATGAAGAGATTTTTAGATAGATATGATATAGAGCACTACTCTGATCATATAAGCTTTACCTCTCTAATGGGTGCTCAAACTTACGATTTATTGCCTCTTAGTATGACAAAAAATGCGATTGATAGGATAAGTGAAAAAGTAAAGATAGTTGAAGATACACTGCAAAGACCTCTTATATTAGAGAATGCTACATACTATTATGTGCCAGATTCTGATATGAGAGAGGTTGATTTTATCAATGAACTGATGGAGTGCTCTGGTGCAAAACTACTACTAGATGTAAACAATATATATGTCAATGCTCAAAACCATGGATTTGATGCCTATGAGTTTTTAGATGAGCTTGACTTAAGACATGCTTCGTATATACATATAGCTGGCTACTATAAAGATAAAGAGCTAGGCATGCTCATAGACTCTCACGGAATGCCTGTGAAAAAAGAGGTTTGGGCTTTTTTAAAATACACCTTAGAGAGAGTTCAAATTCCTGTGATGATAGAGAGAGACAACAATATACCAAGATACAAGGTGATGCAAAGAGAGTATAGAACTCTCGAAAGAGTAGTTGGTGATGCACGAACTTAATGAGCAAAAAAAACTTACAAATATAGTTTTCGAAAAAGATGAACAACCGCCAAACCATCAAGGCTTTAAAATCTATAAAGCTTTAGTTTTTCATAGGTTTTTTGAAGTTCTAAGCAATGCTTATCCGTTGTGGTATAAGATAGTAGATAAAGGAAAATTTAAAAAGGCTTTGTATGAATTTATGAGATATGGGGCTAAGAGTGATGTTGTGTGGAAGATGCCAAATGAGTTTAGAAGATTTATAAAGAAATCAAATTTATTTGATGATATATCTTACCTTGATGATCTTATGTGGTTTGAGTGGATTGAAGTGGAGTTGATGATGAAAAACTATAAGCCTCATGCTGTAAAGAAGTTTTCATTTTCACATGACTATAGGTTGAGCAGAAGTTGTGTTGTAAAAAAGCTAAAACATAGAGTTTTTGAAGAGGAAAATTTTGAGCAAAAAGGTGAGTATTACCTTTTAGCATATTATGATTTTGGTGACTATGAGGTCTACTATAGAGAGATTTCGGAAGTTTTGTTTATCTTTTTAAAAGAGTTGGGTAGAACTGATTTGAAAATTGCTATAAAAAAAGTAGCAAGATTAAGTGGCAGTAGTCAAAAAGAGACTAAAGAGTTTTTTAAAGGCAGCTTGAGAGATCTAGCAGACACAAGAGTTATAGAAAGGATTTAAAATGTTTAAGGATTGTTATGCAAATGTAGAGAAAATTACAAATAATTTTCAAAGTATATCCTTGTTGGTTGCAAGGCTTACTATGGCGTATGGTTTTTACACACCAGCTATGAATAAGTGGGCGAACATTGAAAATGTAGCAGGTTGGTTTGGCTCTATGGGGATTCCTCTTCCTCTTTTAAGTGCATATATGACCGCTATTATTGAAATTTTAGGTGTAGGCTTGCTTGCTTTGGGGCTATTTACAAGGCTGATTAGTATTCCTTTGATAGTGATTATGCTGGTCGCTATTGTTACTGTTCATCTTCCAAATGGTTTTAGTGCAGGGGATAACGGATTTGAGATACCATTCTACTATATGCTATTTTTGATGATATTTACATCTTTTGGAGCTGGCAAGATAAGTCTTGATAACTTTTTATTTAATAACTAAATAGCTGAAATCCCAATCGTCTTTTAGCGGTTGGGCTGAAAGCTATAAGGCTTTAGCCTTGATTTTTGATATAGTTTTTTATAGTATAATTATCTAAAGTTAAATAAATAAGGAGTTGTAAAGTGTTAAAAGCATACAAATATCGTATCTATCCAACTAAACCACAAATAACTCTCCTAGAAAAACACTTTGGTTCTTGTAGATTTTTCAAAAAACAAGGAGCTTATCCAAAGTTTCACTCAAAAAGAGACACCCATCAAAGCTTTACAGTTCCTCAAAATATAAAAGTAGCTAACAATAGAGTATATTTCCCAAAATTCGTAAAAGATGGTATAAAAACTAAAGTGCATAGAGAGATACCAAAAGAAGCTATATTAAAACAAGCCACTATATCAAGACAAAATAGCCAATACTTCATATCAATACTTATTGATGATGGCATAGTCATACCAAAACCCATCAAAGCAAAAAATGCAGTAGGAATTGACATGGGATTAACCAGCTTGCTGATAACAAGTGATGGTGTTAAATATGAAAACAAAAAACAGACAATCAAATCTCAAAAGAAACTAAAGAAACTTCAAAAAAGATTATCTAAAAAACAACATAGTAGAAAAAAAGGAGATACAACACCTCAAAGCAATAACTATAAATTACAAAAAGCTAAAGTTCAAAAACTTCACACCAAAATATCAAACCAAAGAAAAGACTATCTTCATAAAATATCAAACGAGATAACCAATCAATACGATATTATATGTTTAGAGACTCTACATGTAAAGGGTATGATAAAAAATAGAAAACTAGCCAAAGGTATAGCAGATGTAGCATGGAGTGAATTTATGCGACAACTTGAATATAAATCAAGCTGGAGAGGTAAAACCCTAATCAAGATAGACAAATGGTTTCCTAGCTCTCAACTATGTGCAGTATGTGGAACCAATACAGGTAAAAAACCTCTACATGTAAGAGAGTTTGACTGTCCTGAATGTAACACAAAAAACATAGATAGAGATATAAACGCTAGTATCAACATAAGAAACTATGGCATAGGACAACTAGATAATAGAAATACGGCAGGAACTGTCGAAATACAAGCTTGTGGAGTATCCTCTGATGGGGTTGTTGTATATAATACAGTGATTAGTTACGATATGATGAAACAAGAAGCTCAATCGTCTTTAGCGGTTGGGTAGTTCACAAGATAGTAGAATGCAGTTATGAAGATACTACTACTTGAAGATGATGCTATACTCTCTGACATATTGACCTGCCACCTAAGAAGTGATTGTGGTTTTGGAGTGGTTCATGTTGAGGATGGCGAGAGTGCTATGGATACTGCTATTGACAGTAAGTTTGACCTGTTTATTTTTGATATTAATGTTCCAAAAAAAAGTGGATTAGATGTTATAAAGACACTAAGAGAGTACAACAATACAACTCCAGCTATTATCATAACAGCATATCAAGATACAACCCATATGAAAAATAGTTTTGAGAGTGGTTGTGATGACTACATAAAAAAACCTTTTGATTTAGAAGAGCTTGATTTGCGTATAAATAATATCAAAAAAAGATTTTCTATAGAGAGTGAAGATATTGTTCATCTCGATACCGATATGACTCTTTTACCTGCAAAAAACAAGCTTATTATCGCCCAGATTGAGTATCAGATTGCTCATAAAGAGTGTGAGATACTTCTATATCTTAGTAGTCATAAAAGAAGAGTCGTTTCAGCAGAAGAGCTTATGCAAAATCTTTGGGAGTATAGTTCAATGCCTAGTGATGCGACCATACGAGTTTACATAAAGAATCTAAGAAACATACTAGGCAAAGATAGAATCCAAACCATAAGAGGGAGCGGTTACTACTTTGAATAACGAAGAGAGAAGAGCACTTATAAGCTTTTTGGTTATATATATCTTCTCAGCTATGATTCTTATATCTATCATAGGATTTTTGTACTATAAAAAAGAGGTAGTAGATATTAGAGATAGGTGCTCTATTGAGATGAAGAGTAAACTCATGT
This sequence comes from uncultured Sulfurospirillum sp., assembly GCA_964642805.1. Taxonomy (GTDB): domain Bacteria; phylum Campylobacterota; class Campylobacteria; order Campylobacterales; family Sulfurospirillaceae; genus Sulfurospirillum_A. Next base: position 6,340 of record CAZXOZ010000069.1, read on the forward strand.
GGATTGAGAAAGACCTCATGTATACCTATATGGAAAATCAAGAGTATAAACTCGCTCCAAGCTCAGGCAAGTTTAGGGTTGGGCTTTTTGATAAAGATGGAGATGCTCTTTACTCAAATCTTAAGTCTAAAAGTGTTCTTCTCTCAGAGCAAGTGTACAGAAGTAGCGAGTTTGAGTATCGTATAAAAAAACTAAATGAACCACTTTTAGGAGTTAGTTATATAGTTATTGAAGGGGGTGAGATAGCAAAACAAAAGCTTAAATTGCAGTTTCTTATAGGCATAATTGTGCTAATTTCTTCAGTTTTTATAGGCTTTATAGGATATTTTTTAAGCAGGCTACTCGTAGCTCCCATAAAGGCTAGGGTCGATAAACTAAACAGCTTCATAAGAGATAGTGCACACGACATAAACACTCCAGTTTCTGCTTTGATGATGAGCGTATCATCCTTAAGAAACAAAAATAAAATAGAGCCGAGAGTTTTAAACCACATATCAATAAGTGCAAAACTTATCTCTCAGATATACAACTCACTATCTTTTATAGCTTTTAATGATAAAGACGAAATTTTAAATGAGAAGTTCGACTTAAAAGATCTCATAGAGGAGAGTGTAAAGTTCTTTGATGAGATAGCTGGGAGCAGGGGTAATGTGATAGTTTGTAATTTAGAACAAACACAGATAAATATGGATCGCTCTCGTATTCAAAAAGTTATCAACAACCTCATATCAAATGCACTTAAATACTCATACGCAAAAACAGAAGTAAAAATTAGATTAAAAAATAGAGTTTTTAGTATAGAAGATAAGGGCATAGGCATAGCCAAGGATGACCAAAAAGCTATCTTCGATAGATATGAGAGAAAGAGCAAACAAGCAGGCGGTTTTGGAATAGGACTCAACATAGTTAAGACAGTTTGTTATGCCTACAACATTGAGATAGAGATAGAGTCTAAGCTGAAAATAGGAACAGTTTTTTATCTGAAGTTTCCTATAACGC
>CAZXOZ010000070.1:0-7273 GCA_964642805.1 uncultured Sulfurospirillum sp.
AGGAGTATTGTAGATTTTAACTATTTACCTTATATTAACTAGTTGTTAAAGTATCGTTTAAAACAAAAGTATATACTTTTATTACCAAGCCAATACAAAAACCTCCTTTTTGTAAGAATAACCAAAGGCGTCCAAGTTGCCCGCTTCGGACGCTATTTTTTTGTCTAAAATATCAACCCAACCCATTTAAATCAAATTGAGTAAGTACATGTTTAAGTACATATACACTCAATGAATTTCCTATGAGCTTATAGTGTTGTCGTTTTGTAAGATTTTTTGGAAAGTTAAAACTATCTCTAAAGCCCATCAAGGAAGCTATCTCATTTGGTTCAAATAGTCTTATGCCATCTCTACATGTAAGATATGCTCCAGAGTGCATCCATGATTTTGAGTATGATGAGGTAAAGCAGGTTGAATAGCTGTTTTTATTGTCTCTATCTAAAATACGAAAACCATTTTTAAATCTCCTTAGTAGATCTTTTGGAATTAAAAAAGGATTGTTTGGCTCTTTTAAAAACTCTTCTAGATTCCTATGCATAAAGCTTTTAGTTATGGGCTTAAGGGGTTTTAGAGAAGCTACAAGATAGTATCTCATACGCCTGTTTGGAATGCCGAATTCACTTGGGCAAAGAAGAGTTTCGTTTATGTGGTAACCCTTGAGTTTGAGAGAGTTTACAAGTAAATCTCGTCCCGTAGACTCTTTAAATCCCTCTACATTTTCAACCCCTACATGTAGAGGAGGATTTTTTGATATGGCTTGTAGAACTGTTTTAAAGCTATTGCTTCTGCTATCTTTTAGCTCTTTTTTTGAGCCTTTTGATGTGTATGGCTGGCATGGTGGTGACATCCATAGAAAATCAACTCCATCAAGACATGTTTTATCAAATTTTTCTAAATTAAATTTTGTTGCTTTGTGAGAAAAGTTTGCATTATAAGTAGTTAAAGCGGGCTCACTTTGGTCATAAGCTCCAACTATCTCTATATCAAATCCACTGCAAGCCTCAGCAAATCCCCCAATGCCACAGTATAGCTCAACTGCTTTTGTCATATGTTGCTATTTGCAATAAAAAGCATATAGCCCCTATAAAGCTCTACAACTCCATAAACGATAACTGCAAGAGCTGCAAGCTTCATAAAAATATCTCTTAGAGAGGTTTTATTAAACAAACTTACAAAAAAACCCAAAGAGAATAGAGCAGGAATAGTACTAAGTCCAAAGATAAGCATAACAATACCACCATATACTGGACTTCCTGTATTTGCTGCGGTTACTGCAAAAAAATAGACAAAACCACAAGGCAGAAGACCATTTAACAAACCTAAAGAGAAAAAACTTAAGTATGATTTTGATTTTATCAGAGTTCCAAAAGCTTTTTTGTACCAACTAGAGCTTGATAAACCGTGCTCTATGATAGTAAGAAATTTGATTTGGCCGATTAGAGATAACCCTGCAAGAACCATAACTGCACCTGCAACCATTCTGAAAACAGTATTAATCTGTCCATCAAAAGAGAAGAGTGAGCCAAAATAGCCAAACAAAACACCAATAAGCACATAGGTAATCACTCTGCCAAAAGAGTATAGTATATGAGATATAGCTTGCTTGTGTCTGCTAGAGTTCTCATCTATTTTAGCACTACTGTAGGCGATAACTATACCACCACACATCCCAATACAGTGCCCAAAAGAGCCTAGAAATGCGATGGTAGTTATTGAGACTATATTTACTACTTCCATGAAAGGAAGTTTACTTAAATTGTCATTAAAAAACTATTAGCCAAACTTACCTGTTATATATTGCTCTGTCATCTGCTCTTTTGGATTGACAAATATCTTTTCGGTTTCACTATACTCAATAAGATTTCCAAGGTGAAAAAATGCCGTATAATCAGCAATTCTAGCTGCTTGCTGCATGTTGTGAGTGACGATTATGATAGTGAACTTCTCTTTTAGTTTTGTCATAAGATTCTCTATGACCTGTGTTGAGATAGGGTCAAGTGCACTTGTTGGCTCATCCATCAAGATAACATCAGGCTGAACTGCTATAGTCCTAGCGATGCAGAGTCGTTGTTGCTGTCCACCCGAAAGAGCGGTTCCACTCTCTTTTAGTTTATCCTTTACCTCTTTCCATAGTCCAGCATCTTTTAGTGCTTTTTCTACTAGCTCATCACACTCTTTTCCCTTTTTTACCATGTCATGCATAAGAGGAGCATAGGAGACATTATCATAGATATTTTTTGGAAATGGGTTTGGCTGTTGAAAAACCATACCTACTCTTTTTCTTACAGCAACCTCATCTACTCCATGAGCATATATATCATTGCCATCAACAGTAACCTTGCCCTCAATCCTTACACAATCTATAAGGTCATTCATACGATTTAAACACCTTAGATATGTAGATTTACCACACCCTGAAGGTCCTATCAGAGCTGTTATTTTATTCTCATATATATCTAAACTTATACCATTTAAAGACTGCTTGTCATCATACCAGAGTTTTAATTTATCTGTTTTTACTTTGATTTTCATTTTATTCCTACCATGTTTTTGAGTATTTGTTTCTAAAGTAGATTGCTATCGCATTTAGGGATATTAAGATACTAAGAAGCACAAGAATTCCAGCTGCTGCTCTCTCTACAAATGCACGATCTGGCATTTGAGTCCAAGAAAATATCTGGGCTGGCATCACCGTACTTGCTTGAGTAAAAGATGTACTAATGTCAGGAATAAAAGCGATCATACCAACCATGATGAGTGGAGCAGTCTCTCCCATAGCTTGAGCTAAACCGATAATAGAGCCAGTCAACATGCCAGGAGCCGCCAACGGAATAACATGGTCTCTTGTGATTTGCCACTTTGTAAGCCCTAGTGCATATCCAGCTTGACGAATAGAGTCAGGCACTGCTTTTAGAGCCGCTTTTGAGCTTACTATGACAAAAGGAAGAGTCATAAGAGCAAGGGTCATACCACCGACTATGGGCGAGGATCTAGGAACTCCAAATATGACAATAAAGACAGCTAGCCCCAAAAGTCCAAAGAGTATGGAGGGGATTGCTGCAAGATTGTTTATATTGATCTCTATTATCTGTGTGATTTTATTGTCAGGTGCAAACTCTTCAAGATAGACAGCTGTCATAATCCCCAAAGGCACCGCGATGAGCATAGTTGCCACCATAGTCAAGACACTACCCACCATGGCTGCTATAAAACCAGCATACTCTGCTATTTTTGAGTCACCTTTGTTGAAAAATATCCTGTTAAATCTTGTTTCTACTTTGCCATTTTTGAGCATCTCATCTATCTTTAACTTTTGAATATCTGTGAGTCTAGTGTGCTTTCCCTTTATGTATTGGTCAACACTTGAACTTGCTAATGCCCATCTCTCTTGGGAGGTACTCATCCACTCAGGATTTTTTTCAATAAGTCTTGGTAGGCTTCTCAACCAAGCCCTACTAATCATAAAGCTATAAGTTTTTCTATCTATAGCTTGGTGAGGCATCTTTGTCGTTTTTTGAGTGATACTTATTGGAACTTTTATATAGGTTTGATTAAAAGCACTATACCCCTTTAAAAACATGTCTGATAAAAAGAAAATTAAAAATGCGATGCTTAGAGTTAGTGCCATAGCAGCTATAAATTTAAATCTCTTTTCCGCTCTCTTTCTTTTCGCAAGTTGGGGAATATAAAAATAGTTATTGTTCATCTTATTCTCTTTTTTCATAGGTTTGAAATCTTATATTTTTTATGAAATCTTCTTATCATCTGCACCGAAAATATATTGATAGTAAGTGTCACAAAAAATAGTATCAATCCCAATGCAAATGCAGCCAATGTTTCTGGTGAGTCAAATGCTTGATCACCTGTCATAGCATCAACAATACGAACCGTAACTGTAGTCATAGTATCTAGTGGATTCCAAGTCAAGTTTGCTTGAAGACCAGCTGCCATCACAACAATCATCGTCTCACCCAATGCTCTTGATACTCCAAGAAGTGTTGCGGCTATGATACCTGGAAAAGCAGACGGAAGCACAATAAACTTAATGGTTTCAGCTTTTGTCATGCCAAGTGCAAGTGAGCCATGCCTTACATGTTGTGGAACAGCATTTATAACATCATCTGAGAGAGATGAAACAATAGGAATAATCATAATCCCCATAACAATTCCAGGGGCTAAAGCATTTTGAAATGAGACATCAAAGCCAAATACTTCAAAAAACTTCACGATAGCTGGAGCTATTGTAATTGCCGCAAAAAAGCCATAAACAACAGTAGGAATTCCTGCTAAAATTTCAAGTATGGGTTTTAGTCTATTTCTGGTTTTTTTACTCGCATACTCACTTAGGTAGACTGCAGAAAAAACTCCAAAAGGAAGTGCAATTGCCATAGCTATAAAAGTTACATAAAAAGTTCCAGCAAACAGAGGAAGTGCTCCAAATTTACCACCTTCAGGAAACCACTGTGTACCAAATATGAAGTAAAAAAAACTCTCCTGCTTAAAGAATTGTAAAGCCTCAAAAAGAATTGAGAACAAAATTCCAAAAGTGGTGAGTATAGTTAAAAAAGATGCGAGCATTAGGAGGGCTACAATTGAGCCCTCTCTATATTTTCTACTTATCATTTGTTGGTTATTTTAAAACTGATTTAGCTTTTACCATCTCAATTGTAAGAGGAGTAAGACTATCAACACTTGCTTTTATCTTAGCTCTTAGGCTACTATTAGCAGGTATAAGCCCAATTTCACCCAATACTCCGCCCTCTCCACTCATGGCATCACTTAAAAACATATCAACATAAGGCTTTATAGCTTTTACTTTTGATACATGTGAATTTTTGATATAGAAGTATAAAGACCTTGCAATTGGATATGAGCCGTCTCCCACTGTAGCTGCTGAGGCACTAACTCCATCAATCTTTGAAGCGATAATTTTATCTGTATTTTCAGCTAAAAAGCCATATCCAAAGATACCAAATGCTTTTTTGTTCTGTGCTAGTTTTTGAACTATCAAGTTATCATTCTCTCCGGATGGAACAAAGGCTCCATCTTGTCTGATAGTGCTATACTTCTTTTTGCCATAACTTTCCATCTTTTTAGTCAACTTTTGCATTACTAACTCTTCAAAAGCATCTCTAGTTCCTGAACTTGTAGGAGGTCCGTAGATAACTATCTCTCTATTCGGTAGGCTTGGGTCAATATCGCTCCACTTTTTGTATGGATTCATAACTAGCTTGCCGTTAACTGGAACTTTTTGTGCGACCGCTAAAAGTAGATGTTTTTTTGAAAAGTTAACGGCATCATTACTACTTGATTGTGCAAAAACAATTCCATCATAGCCAATCATAACACCCGTTATATCAGTTACACCATTTTTTTGACATAGTTTCCACTCTTTCTCTTTCATAGGTCTTGAAGCATTTGTGATATCTGGTGTATTCATGCCATTGCCTGCACAAAATAGTTTCATGCCGCCACCAGAACCAGTTGACTCAACAACAGGAGTTGGAAATTTTGTAGTCGCCCCTAACTCTTCCGCTACATAGCTTGAAAATGGGTAGACTGTAGAAGAGCCCACTATCCTAACTTGATCTCTAGCCTGAGCTACACTAGCTACTATAACTAATGCACTTGCACCAATTAGAGTTTTTCTCAATAAATTCATAATATCTCCTTTTAAATTATAAGTGTAATTATAGCTACCAATTATTACGAATTGGAAACATTTTACCTTTTTTTGTTTAAAATATCGCTTTTATAGCCTATCTCCTCTTCTACTATATCTCTATAATTTGAGTCAAGATGTTTTTGCAAAGCTTTAATCCTATACATGTCCATTAGAGGGGTTGTAAATGAGAGTTGATTTTTATGACCAGCCTGTTTTGTAATTAACTCTTTATCTATTAGTCTTATACTGTATTTCCTTAAAACCCTAAGCCACATGTCATAATCTTCACACACTTTTAAGCCTTCATCAAACAGACCAATATCTTCAAAAATATCTCTATGAACAAAAAATGTAGAGACTCCAATCTTGCAAGCTCTAAGGGAGTTTGCAAAAGTTGGTTCCTCTTTTTTAAGATGTTTTTTCTTATTTACTATTTTTTTATCTCTTATCCATAGCTCATCTGTAAATGATGCCTTTATAGATGGGTTGCTCGCATGTAGAGCTACATGTTCTTTGGTTTTATCTTTATGCCAGATATCATCGGAGTCCAGAAAAGCTATCCACTCATGTTTTGCCTTTTTAATCCCGAGGTTTCTTGCAACCGATACCCCACTGTTTTCTTGATAGATATATACTATATTCTCTCTTCTTAATAACTCTTTAGTATTGTCGGTTGAGCCATCATCTACTACTATAATTTCACCTACACCCACAGATTGGTTTTGAACGCTTTTTAGTACTTCTAATATAAACTCTGCCCTATTGAAGGTTGGTATGATGACACTTAAATTTATCATTTTTTCCTCTATTGGCTTATAGGGTCAGAGGTTTACTTTTTAGATTTTCTCGGGTATAGCTTTAGTGCCTAATTCAGCTCTTCTCTTACTATTTTTACCGCTTTTACCATGTTAATCAAAGCTAGTTTTGTCTCTTCCCATTTTCTTGTCTTTAATCCACAATCAGGATTTATCCATAACTGCTCTTTTGGTAGCACTTCGAGTAGAAGTTTTATCTGCTTAACTATCTCGTCAACACTCGGAACTCTTGGAGAGTGTATGTCATAAACTCCTGGTCCTACCTCTTGCTTGTATCCAACACTTGCAAAGATTTTGAGAAGCTCATTGCCACTTCTTGCTGTCTCTATAGTAATAACATCTGCATCCATAGCTTCGATGGTTTTTATGATGTCATTAAACTCGCTATAGCACATGTGAGTATGAATTTGAGTTTGCTCATAAGCTTTGCTTGCACAAATCTTAAAATCTCTTACTGCCCAACTCTCATACTCTTTTATATTTTTATCTCTTAGTGGATAACCCTCCTTGAAGGCCGCCTCATCAACTTGGATGATTTTTATTCCAGCCTTTTGCAGGTCATCAACCTCATCACTTAAAGCAACTGCAATCTGCTTTGAGACTTCACTTCTTGCCTTATCATCTCTGACAAATGACCAGTTTAGAATAGTAACAGGACCTGTGAGCATACCTTTCATAATCTTATCAGTCTTGCTTTGAGCATACTCCATCCACTCTATAGTCATGGGCTTTGGACGACTTATATCGCCAAATATAAATGGTGGCTTCACGCAACGACTACCATAGCTTTGAA
>CAZXOZ010000071.1:0-1498 GCA_964642805.1 uncultured Sulfurospirillum sp.
GTTTCATTTTACTGCCTCTTTTAGCTCTTCTAGTATTTTTCTGTCTAAATCCCACTCTTTTCCATCTACACTTTTCTCATTTTTATTGGTTAGTCCATCAACAGCACCAAGCTCTACTATAAACTCCAAATAATCATCTACCTCATCAAAACTAGGCAACAAGCTTCTGTTTAGATAAGCGATAAATCCATAAGCTCCCCAATTTGAAACAGAGGCTATGATAGGAAAATTAGACTCTACAGCACAAGGAGTAAGTGAAAGATACTTTTCTACTGTTTTTGCAAAGCCTCCCATGCCAAGCTCATTACCGCCATCACCTATCGCAAAAGTGGGTCTTGTTTTAGCTCCAAGCTTAAAAAGCTCATCAACTGGAGCAGTAAACTCTGCAATACACTCTCCCTTAAAATTCGCATAAAATCCTCTAGTGTTTTTTCCACACCTCTCCACACTGAAGTGACAAGCTGGACTATATCTATCTAAGATTGATTGATAGTAGTCCTCATCATGACCATCAAGTGAGATATAGAGAGTCTCAATCTCTTTGAAGTAGTTTTCACAAAACTTATCTGTTACAATCACAGGCTTATATCCCAAAACACTCAAAGCTCTTGATAAAAAATATACCCCAACAGGTCCATCAGTCTCACAAAATCCTACAGTATAAAAACCTGTATAGAGAAAAACTACCCCTTTTTTCAGTTTTTTAAAAGCCTCTATCGCCTCTTTGCAGTGCTCTTCTGGATGTTTAGCTTGCAGTATATCCATGCCTCTTGTAGAGTATTGAAGTATAATCTCATCTATAGTCTTAGACATAGTACTCAGAATCTTTTTTGTCTGTTACAAACATATACCCTGGTGCATGAGTAATGGCAAATGGAATTTTTATATCTCTTAAAACATTTTGAGGAGTAACTCCACAAGGCCAAAATAGAGGTATCTCATCATCTCTTATCTCTATAGTATCGCCATAGTTAGGTTTTTGTAAATCCTCTATGCCTATCATCTGAGGATAGCCTACATGTATGGGTGAGCCGTGAGTTGCAGGATAGTGACTTGTTACTACACAAGCCTTAGCAACCAACTCTTTTTTAACTGGTCGCATAGAAACCACCATCTTGCCCTTAAAGTCGCCGTATGGATTTAGCTCTATATTTGTGTTGTACATGGAGACATTTTTTTTCTGCTCTATATATCGAAGAGTTATGCCAGCCTCAACTAAGGCTCTCTCAAAAGTGAAGCTACAACCTATAAGAAAAAAAACTAACTCTTCGCTATAGTGCTTCTCTATGCTAGTAACTGTTTTTATGATTTTGCCATCTTTTATGAGATTGTATAGAGGTAGTTCATTTAGAAGATTTGCACCATCTGCTAAAACTTTTGAGTAGTGCGAATCTCTTACAATCTCCAAAACAGGTATCGCTTCGCTATTGATTTGAGCAAATTTTTCAAAAGAGTCTGCATATCTACTAGGTAGAGCTACCATATTTGTCTGCACAAA
>CAZXOZ010000071.1:1598-7255 GCA_964642805.1 uncultured Sulfurospirillum sp.
TTTCAAAAGAGTCTGCATATCTACTAGGTAGAGCTACCATATTTGTCTGCACAAACCCTGCACAATATCCAGCTGTTGAACTGCAAAACCTACCTTGTGCTATCTCTTCTCTTAGCTCTCTTGTTGTCACCTTAAGCCTTTTGTTAAAACAACATTATACCATTATCCTACCATTTTTTCTGGCAAAAAGAAGACAATCTCAGGAAAAGTAGTTATCAAGACCACAAAGAGAATCATAATTATAAAAAATGGAAAAGTTGCTTTTAAAATATACCCTATCTTCTCTCCAGAGATACCCTGAATGACAAAGAGTGAAAAACCTACAGGAGGAGTGATTTGTGAAAGTTCCACCATCAAAACAAGAAAAATACCAAACCAAAGAGGATCAAATCCCGCCATAACAACGATAGGCAAAACAATCGGAAGAGTCATAACAACTATGGATATACCATCAAGAATCATACCAAGTATAATATACATAATCCCAATAATAAAAATCAACATATAAGGAGACAGTCCAAGCCCTCCCACAAATTCGCTCACAGCCCTAGTAATCCCTAAAAATCCAGCAACTTGAGATAAAAAACCAGCTCCAGCAATGATAAAACTAATCATAACAGTAGTCTTTACAGCATTTAAAAGAGCTTCTTTAAAAATCTTCCAACTAAAACTTCTAAAGTAAAGTGCAAGACCAATCGCCCCAACTACTCCAAGAGCGGCCGCTTCTGTAGGTGTGGCAAAACCCCCATATATGCTTCCCATCACTAAAGCGATAAGTGAAAAAACAGGAACTAGCTCTCTTAGTGCAAAAATTCTCTCTTTGTTTGAAAATTTTTCATTCTCCTTAGGCACTATACTCTTATCAATTTTTGCAACAAACATGATATACAAAGAGTAAGAGGTAGCAAGCAAAAATCCTGGTACAACCCCAGCAATAAAAAGCTTTCCAATTGATACATCTGATAGAACGCCATAGATAATCATAATCAAACTAGGAGGAATCAAAAACCCCAAAGTTCCACTTCCTGCAAGCGAACCAATAGCTATTTTTTTACTGTATCCTCTGCTTTTTAACTCACTTAGAGTTATCTTTCCCACTGTTGCCGTTGTAGCAGCTGAAGAGCCTGAAACTGCTGCAAACAGTGAGCATGCAGCTACATTTACATGCAAAAGTCTGCCAGGGACATTTGATAGCCATGGCATAAGACCATTTAGAAGTTTTGTCGAGATTGAGGAGCGATACAGAATTTCACCCATCAATATAAACATGGGAAGTGCTGCTAGAGACCAAGAGTTTAAAGAGTCATACAAAGAGGCGGCAAACAGATCCCCAGCTTTCTCAAAAAGAGAGATTGCAGGAGGAAGATTATGCTCAAACAAAAGCATCCCAGCGATACCAGTAAGCATCAAGGAAGCACCTATCCAGATAGAGCTAAGTAAAAAAAAGAACATAATACAAAGAAGAACAATAGATAAAATCAGTGGGTCAACAATCATCTCAAAGCTCTTTTCAAAGTAAAGGCGACTAGTGCAAAAATAAAAAGTGCAATGCCTGCGACCATAGGAATCTGTGTAAGATAGAGCGGTGTTTCAGAGACACTTTCACTAAGCATCTCCATATTTTTTGCACTCATCATAAATAACCAACTATAGTAAAGAGCAAACAGCATAATTGCGATTGCCATCACTCCTGCAAATATATCTATTAGTCGGCTAAGTTTTTCATTAAGATTTCCAACCAATATGTTAATTCTTATATGCCCTTTTTCATTAAAAGTATATGCTAGGCCAAAAAAAACAGAGGCTAGATAAAAATATCCACTATACTCATCTGCAAGCATTGTTGAGTAATCAAAAAAAGAGCGACCTATAATCTCTACCATTATAAGCGAAACAAGTAAAACAAAAAAAGTCGATGATATATAAGCTCCCCATCTAGAGAGCTTAATATTGGCACTTTCGATCCAAGAGAGCATACTCTACTGCCTGAACTCTTTAAAAATCTGCTTTATTTCATCATTGGCATCTTCAAGAAACTTATTTAAAAGCTTATCTCCGATATCGGCTAACTCTTTTTGAAGCTTAGGGCTTGGTTCACTTACTGTCATACCGTTATCTACTAACATCTTAAGAGCGATAGCATCCTCTTTTTTGCTAGCCTCCCACTGTAAGGCCTCTATCTCTTTCGCAGCTTTTAACATGGCTGCTTGCTGAGTTTTTGTTAGAGCGTTCCAGTAGTCTAGATTGATAGTTACTGCCTGAAGAGGGTATGCATATCCAATCTTATTGAAGTTGCTTAAAACCTCCCATAACTTTCCATCTTTTCCAGAAGCAGAAGATGTTACAACTGCATTAACCATACCAGTCTGAAGAGCAGTATAAACCTCTCCCCATGGAAGAGCTACTGCACTTCCTCCAGCCATCTTTACGAAGTTGGCTGAATTTTTATCATAAGTTCTAGCTTTTACTCCAGTGAAGTCTGCTATTGAGTTAATCATCTTTGAAGTGTATATACCACTTGGAGGCCATGCTACAGCATAAAGCATTTTTTGATTCCATTTTTTCGCAACTCCATCATAAGCTGGTTTTGAAATTTGATAGAGCCTATAAGCTTCATCATAACTCGATGCAACAAACGGAAGAGCAGAAATTCCAAAAACTTTGCCCCCTCCAGCTGTAAAAGGTATAAACATATCAGTCATAGGAGCCGTTCCACTCTTGACAGCCTTTAGAGGATTTCCTTTAACCAAAGAGCCTCCAGCATGTACAACAATATTGATACTTCCATAAGAGTATTTTTTTACTAACTCAGCAAACTTTTCAGCTCCTTTTGTATGAAAATTGTTTGCCCCATACTTTGCATTTAAATCCAATTTAACATTTCCTGCAACAAGTAAGGCACTCGCACCTACAAGTAAAGCTACTTTCTTAAACATAATTTCTCCTTTTTAATTTTGCTATATAGTATAAAAAAGAAGTGGGGTATAGGTAGGGAAGGCAACTTGTCGCTACATGTAGAGCTACTCTTATCTATACATGTAACAATTTGTAACCAATTTGTGGTATATTTTCTATAAAATCTATAGGAATCTTTTTTCTTAAGTCTCTTATAAAACTTTTTAAGGCATCAGCACTCATACTCTTATCTCTCCAAAGCTCATTTTGTATCTCATCATAATAGATGACTCTATTTTGAGATAAAAGCACCAAAAATTTCGCCTCTCTAGCACTAAGAGTTACTCTAGTTTTATCAACTTGCAAAATAGAGTTATCAATATTTAAGAAAGAGTTTTTATCCAATCTTATCTCTCCCGTATGCCTTCCTATAAGAGCTTTTTTTAATCCCTCTTGCAGACTCTTCGTATTCACTGGTTTTAATATGAAGTGTTGCACTTGAAGATTGATGAGTTTCATCAAATACTCTTCACTACTATATGCTGTCAAGAGAATTATAGGTGTTACAATATCTTCATCTCTTATAAGTTTTATCATCTCAATACCATCCATAACAGGCATCTGAATATCACAAAGTATGATATTTGGCCTATTTAAGCGATAACTCTCAAAGCCCTCTTTACCATTGCTCGCTTCAAAAACCTCCTTAAAATAGTATTTTAGAGTACCAACAATGCGTCTTCTAACTCCTGCCTCATCCTCGATGCAAAGTATAGTCAAATCTCTATACAAAATACAGCCCCACCATCACTATTTTCTACAGAGAGTTTTCCACCCATATTGTCCTCTATAATCATCTTTGACATGTAGAGTCCTAGTCCCGCTCCGCTTCTTTTTTTTGTACTAAAGTATGGCTCAAAAACTCTTAAAATTATGTCCAGCTCAATTCCTTTTGCATTATCGCTTACTTTTATAGTGCTATTTTTACTATCTTTTGATATCTCTATAGTGATATGCGGATTGTCTATATCTCTACTTTTTAGAGCATCTTTTGCATTTAAAATTAGATTTAAAATTACCTGAGCAAACTCACTTGAGTACCCCTCTATATTTGAATCGCTATTTACATGTAGGCTAAGTATGATATTTCTACTTTTTAGACTCGCTTCACTAAGCGTTATTGCCTCTTCACAAGCCCTTTTGATACTAAACAGCTCTTTTCTCTTTGCAGGCTTAAAAAAATCCCTAAAATCATCTATTGTTTTTGACATATATGAGATAATGCGACTGCCTTCAGTAGATCCTTCTTTAATAAACTCTTTATCAGCCTTATTGAATTTTACAGCAGACTCCATCTCCATAAATATCCCTGAAATTTCACATAGAGGCTGACGCCACTGATGTGCTATCATACTTATCATCTCTCCCATTTGCGCTAATCTAGACTGTTGTAGAAGTGCTTGGTCTTTTGCTTTTGCCTCTTTTAATGCCTTGTCTACTCTTGAAGTAAGTTGTTTGTTAAACTCCTTAAGTGCTTGCTCTTTTTTAGAAACTTTTTCTCTATACTCTGTAAAAATTTCTACTGTATGTCTTGAGATAAAGTAGCTCACCAATCCTAGTATCACCATCAAAGATAGAGCCATTAGTAGAGTTGTCTGAATATAGCTATCTATTTTATTCTCAAGAACTAGTTTTTTCTTAATAACAGAGGATTTAATGTCATCCACATAAAGACCAGTACCAACAACCCAACCCCACCTCTCATCTAGCTGTAAAAAACCTATCTTTTTTCTAGGGGCTTCAAGCTTTGGCTTTACCCAGTAGTACTCAACAAATCCACCGTCTACATTTTCTTTTGCTATATCTACAAACTGTTGAAATATTTTAGCACCTGTAAAATCTGTATTGTTTGTATCATCAGACCCGATATCATAACCCCTAAATGGATGAGCGACAAGGCGATGATTAGTATTATGTATCCAAATATACCCATTCTCACCATAGCGAATAGTGTGAACCCAGTCTATAACTCTTGACTTCAAGTTTTTTAAAGCCCTCTCTTCATACTCGCTAAAAATCTTGCTAGTAACCTCTGTACCATTTTTTTCAAGCTCTCTAAACCTATTGTGAATGCGTCTGTTTTCTAGCTTTCTATGAAACTCTATATACTCCAACACTCTTTGATTCTCACTCTTTAAAATACTTTTTTGCTTCAAAAGATACTCTCTTTCTAGCTCAGCACTCTCCTTGTGAAAGTTGACATATTGAGTATTTATAAAAAAATATATAACTAAAAGTGCAAAAAACAGCACAGCAACAATAGGCGTCAATACAATCAGCATTGGCAGGTTTTTTTCTGTAAACAAAATGCCTCTATCTACTGCTTCTGTCTTTCGTAACTATCCACAAAGCATGAATAACCCCTGGTATAAAAAAGATAAGTGTTAAGATAAGATTTATCCAAAAAGTTGGCATAATCCCTTTTTTGAAAAAAACAGCCAAAGGCGGTAAAAATATAGAAATTATAATTAAAACTAATCTGCTCATTAAAATCCTAATATATGAAATATGGTGCTTATTATACAATTTTTTACTGAAAAGTATTTAGTTGGTGCGGTAATAATAACTGACCTTACACACTATTTAAATAATCTTAGCTTTTTTTACCTCATCAACACCATGAAGCTCAAATACATCATCTACATGCAAAGACTTCAAAGAGCTCTTTTTTCCATCTTTTACTATCTGGGCAAAGCTCTCTT
>CAZXOZ010000072.1:0-7251 GCA_964642805.1 uncultured Sulfurospirillum sp.
GGATGGATTTTACTATGTTTATGCAGCAGATGATCAATGGCTTTAGCCTTGGTAGTATGTATGCACTGATAGCTATCGGCTATACGATGGTTTATGGAGTTTTGCGTCTCATTAACTTCGCTCATGGCGATATTATGATGGTCGGGGCATTTTTAGGTTTTTTTGGTATGGCGATTTTAGGCTTACCATTTTTTGCTGCTGTTCTTTTAGCAGTAGTTGGCTCTTCATTGCTAGGAATGTTAACAGACAAGATAGCTTATAAACCTCTTAGGGATGCTCCAAAGATTTCACTTTTGATTACCGCTATTGGCATAAGCTTCTTTTTGCAAAATGCTTTCAATATCCTATTTGGAGGAACTCCAAGAGCTTTTCCTGTACCTGAGTACATGGAGATAATCATAAGAGTAGCAGGACTTACTTTCTCTGTAGCTGCTTTGATGGTTCCGATTGTTACGCTAGTTTTACTTTTAGCTATTCTTTGGATTTTGTATAGAACTAAGTATGGTATGGCGATTAGAGCTCTTGCTTTTGATGTAAATACTGTAAATCTCATGGGGATCGACGCAAATAAAATCATAATGATGGTCTTTGCAATTGGCTCAGCTCTTGCAGCAATTGGTGGTATATTTTGGGTTATAAACTACCCTTCGGTTGAGCCTATGATGGGAGTTCTTATAGGGCTTAAAGCTTTTGCAGCTGCTGTTGTTGGGGGTATTGGAAGTGTTGGTGGTGCTGTTATTGGTGGATTTATCATTGGGTTTACAGAGGTTGTTGTAGTAGCATTTATGCCAGAACTTGGTGGATATAAAGATGCTTTTGCTTTTGTGCTTTTGATTTTAGTACTCATCTTTAAGCCAACAGGTATTTTGGGTTATGATTTTGAAAAGAGTAGATTTTAATCATGAATATAACAATAACAAAAGATCAGTGGACTAACCTAGCCATAGTCGCATCATCACTATGGTTTATATGGTTTGCAAGCAATAACTTTGATGCATATACAGTAAGAATTTTAAATAACATAGCAATTTTTATCATCTTAGCAGTTAGTTATAACCTTATAAATGGAGTTACAGGTCAGTTCTCACTAGAGCCAAATGGCTTTGTTGCGATTGGGGCTTATGTGACGGCACTGCTACTGCTTGATAGTGATGCAAAGATGTTTCAGTATGATATAGCAGACCCATATCCGTGGGTACTCGCGGTGCAGTCTAACTTTATATGGGCACTATTTTTCTCTGGTCTATTTTCGGCTCTACTGGCTTTGGGGTTATCTTTTCCTGTTTTTAGAGTAAGAGGAGATTATCTAGCTATCGTTACTTTGGGTTTTGGTTTTATTATCAAGATACTAGCTATAAATAATCCAGAAATTACAAATGGCTCTCTAGGCTTGATAGACATACCCGCATACTCCAATCTCTACTGGACAGGCGGAATTGCTATCTTGACAGTCATCGCTATCGCCAATATAGTAAACTCAAAGTATGGAAGAGCTATGAAGGCAATCCGTGATGATGAAGATGCTGCAATCGCTATGGGTGTGGATGCTTTTAGGGTAAAGACTTTCGCTTTTTGCACAAGTGCATTTTTTGAAGGGGTTGGTGGAGGACTTTTGGCCGCGCTGCTTACAACTATATCTCCTGATTTATTTACATTTTTCCTTACATTTCAACTGCTTATCATCATTGTTTTAGGTGGGCTTGGAAGTACAACAGGAGCTATCATAGGAACTGTTTTGGTTATAGGCGGGTCTGAATGGATGAGGTTTTTAGATGAACCTATGAGCTTTTTTGGTTTTGTTGAGACTCCTGCTATGCCTGGTATGAGGATGCTGATATTTTCGATAATACTGATTTTGGTTATGCTGTTTGCTAAAGAGGGAATTATGGGCAAAAAAGAGTTTAAAGATCTCTTTAGAAAAAAGGGTAGAAGATGATATTATCCATGAGTGGCATTACTATGAAATTTGGTGGAGTTACAGCGATTAACAATACCACTTTGAATGTTAGTCAAAAAGAGATATATGGACTTATCGGACCAAATGGTGCTGGAAAAACAACTATGTTCAATATTATAACAGGAAACTATAAACCAACAGACGGCACTGTTACATTTGCAGGAGAGATATTAAATGGCCTTAAGCCTCATCAGATAGTTAGAAGAGGAGTGGCTAGAACTTTTCAAAATATAAGACTATTTAAAACCATGAGTGTTTTAGATAATGTGCTGATAGGCTTTGATTTTCAAGCAAGATATAGCTATCTCGAATCGATTTTTAGATTTCCTCGCTATTTTTGGGAGGAGAAGCGGATAAAAAATAGAGCGATGGAGATTTTGGATTATTTCGGAATTGCAGAGTTTGCACATAAGCAAGCTACTGATCTTAGCTATGGACAGCAGAGAAAAGTTGAGATTGCAAGAGCCTTAGCAACCAACCCAAAGATACTGCTTTTAGATGAACCAGCAGCTGGCATGAACCCTGCTGAGACTAAAGAGTTAGCCAATTTGATTAGAGGTGCAAGAGATGATTTTAACTTGACAGTTTTGTTAATTGAGCATGACATGAAGTTTGTAAATCAGCTTTGCGATAAAGTTTTGGTTTTAGATTATGGAAAAACGATTTTTGAAGGAGAGCCAGCTGATGCCATACAAGACAGAGAGGTTATCTCCGCTTACCTAGGAGATTTTGACCATGATTAAAGTTAAAGATCTACATGTATATTATGGACTTATAGAGGCTGTAAAGGGAATTAGTTTTGAAGTGAAAGAGGGGCAAATAGTCTCTCTTATTGGCTCAAATGGTGCTGGAAAAACCTCAACTTTAGAGGCACTTTTAAACAATGTTAAAAAAACAGGCGAGATAACCTTTGGCGGCTTCAATACTATAAAGCACAAGACCTACTCTTTAGTTCAAAGAGGATTAGCACTCGTTCCTGAAGGAAGAAGAATTTTTATAAATCTTACAGTTGAAGAGAATCTTCGCATGGGTGCTTTCAGTAATGATGAGAACTATGAGCGATTAAAAGATGCCATGTATGAGCTGTTTCCTCGCATAAAAGAGAAGAGAATACAGATGGCAGGAACTCTTAGTGGCGGGGAGCAACAGATGCTTGCAATCAGTAGAGCTTTGATGAGTGAGCCAAAGTTACTTATGCTTGATGAGCCTAGTCTTGGGCTTGCTCCAAAGATAGTTGGAGAAGTATTTGAGACTATAACCAAACTAAAAGATGAGGGAATTACAATCTTGCTTGTCGAACAAAATGCCTTTGCTGCTCTTAGAGTTTCTGATCGGGCTTTTGTTTTAGAAAATGGTGAGATAGTGATGGAGGGAGTAGCCTCAACCATGATAGGAGATGACGAAATTCGTAAAAAATACTTGGGTGGTTAACCACCTAGCCTCTTTTGCTCCTTGACTCAAATCACAGCTTTTTTCTTCTAGTTTTGATAAAATCATTCTTATATTTAAAAATCATTATTAATTTTTTGATAGTATAAAAAAGCAATTTTATGTTAAAAAGGGGTTCTATGAAGGCTATATTTAGGGGCTTGATGTCTATGGAGATGGCAGTTGCTATGATGCTTCTGTTTGCACTTGTTAGCGGTATCGCAACATTCATTGAGAATGACTTCGGAATCGCAGGAAGTTGGGCACTTATCTATACTAGTAAGTGGTTTGAAGCTATTCAGGTTTTTCTTGTGATACTAATTATATATAGTATGTTTAAATATGAAGTTTTTCAGGTGAAAAAACTTCCTTCACTCTGTATTCACTTAAGCTTCGTTATCATCTTAATTGGAGCTGGGATTACAAGATATATAGGGTATGAGGGAACACTTCACATAAGAGAAGGCAAGAGTGAAAGCAGAGTCGTATCTTCAGATTCGTTTATAATAGCAAGTGCAAAAAAAGATGGCAATACCTATACCGTAAGCACAAAAAAAATAATATCTACAATAGGAAACAATGATTTTACTCTAAGACTTGATATTGCTGGAGAAGAGGCAGTATTGCAGTATAGAGAGTTTGTTCCAGACGCAACAACCAAAATCGTTGAAGCACCAGATGGAGTACCAAAGATATCTATGACCCTTAGTACTCCAGAAAAAACAGATAATCTTACCTTAATAGAGAACAGCCATACCGAGAGTGAGTTTATATCTTTTAAGTTTAATTCAGATGCAAAAATCGAAGACAAGCCACTAGTTGATATATATACAAGAGATGGAGAGTTCTACTTTATGTCCAATAGGAGTGTTGATTGGCTTAAGATGGCAGAAAATAAGAGAGGTACTTTTGAGGCAAATAAAGAGCATAAACTCTCTTTGTATCACCTTTACACTATAGGCAGTAGCAGTTTTTCTCCAAAATTCATAGGTTTAAAAGGAAAAAAGAAGATAGTTTCCAAGCAATTACCTGATCAGAGAAATGAAAGAACACTCTCGGCAGTCATAGCTGATATTACCTTTAGAGGGGAAACTCACGAAGTAGCTATGCATGGCATGGGAAAAGGTAGTAAAGGCTTTCCTGCTTCAATAAATATTGATGGAGTTGATTTTTTGTTTCAATGGGGATCTAAGGTATTTGTATTGCCTTTTGAAATTAAGCTCAATGACTTTCAACTAGATAGACATCCAGGGTCAATGTCGCCTAAGTCATATGCTAGTGAAATAGAGGTAATCGACAAGGAGAAAGGTGTAAATATGCCATATAGAGTCTACATGAATCATGTTTTAGATTATAGAGGTTTTAGGTTTTTTCAAGCCTCTTATGATACAGATGAGATGGGAACAGTTCTCTCTGTCAATAGGGATCCTGGTAAGTGGCCCACATATATAGGCTATTTTATTCTTTTTGGAGGTTTAATTTTTAATCTTTTAAGCCCTTTTAGTAGATTTAGACAACTAGTCTCTATGATTCAAGAAGATATAGATAAAGTTAAGTCAGTATTGATAGCATCGGTAGTGGCTATGGGACTTTTGGGGGCAGGAGATTTAAATGCAAATAGTGTGCCATTTGAGTCAATAAATCAGTATGACAGGAATCACGCAGACAACTACTTTGGAAGAATATTAGTTCAAAGTAGTGACGGCAGAATTAAGCCAACAGATACTGTTAGTAGGGATATTTTAAACAAGGTATATAGGTCATCAACCTACAGAGGATTGAGTGCAAATCAGGTAGTCTTAGGCATGACTGCAAACCCATCGCAATGGCGATCTCAACCGATAATACATGTGTTTCACTCTGAAATCAAGAGACTTATAGGATTAGATGTAGGTGAGAAAAAAGCATCATTTGATGACTTTTTCAATGATGACATGACTCGTAGTTACAAGCTCCAAAGATATGCCGAAGAGGCGAGTCGTAAAAAGCCAGCCGAGAGAAATAAGTTTGATAAAGATGTCATCAAAGTGGATGAGAGAGTAAACATAATCTACCTTGTCTATACTGGAGAGATTTTTAGAATTGTACCAAGAATAGGTGATTTAAACCACAAGTGGTATAGCCCACAACAAGCAGTCAATAAGTTTAAAAATAGTGAAAGTGAATACATAAGGGGTATTTTAGTAAGATATTTTGACTCATTGGATAGGGGTATTGAGATTGGAAACTGGAGTGAATCAAATAGTGCTGCACTAAAAATTAAATCCTATCAAAGGCAACATTCGATTGAGGTTATTCCTAGTAAAAGTAGAATTGATGCAGAGATTTTCTACAATAACTCAATGATTTTTCAAAAACTCTCACCATTTTATCTCTACAGTGGCTTGATACTGCTAATGGCGATTTTTATCAAGATGGTAAAGAGTTCAATCTCTTTAAGGCTAGTAGCTAAAGTAGTGTTCGTAATAGCGGCAGTGGCCTTGGTTGTTCATACTTTTGGATTAGGCTTGAGGTGGTATATATCTGGACATGCTCCTTGGACAGACTCCTACGAAGCTATGATATATATAGCATGGTCGCTGATACTCGCTGGACTATTTTTCTCAAAGCAGTCGATACTCTCACTCGCTTTAACATCAATACTTGCAGGAGTTACTCTGTTTGTAGCACATCTTAACTGGCTAGACCCTCAAATTACAACACTTATCCCTGTTTTGGACTCCTATTGGCTAGTCATACATGTATCGGTCATAACAGCTAGCTATGGATTTTTTGGGCTTTGTTCTTTGTTGGGATTTTTTACATTAATTCTTTTTGCAGTCAAAAGAGGGGTTAAACATGAGTCTAAAAATAAAGAGATTACAAGAAACATAGTTGAAGCCACTAGAATCAATGAGATGTCAATGGCACTAGGGATTGCTCTACTTATCATAGGAAATTTTTTGGGAGGAATTTGGGCAAATGAGTCTTGGGGTAGATACTGGGGCTGGGATCCAAAAGAGACTTGGACGCTAGTAACTGTCTTAGTCTATGTTTCGATTGCACACTTTAGGTTTATTCCTTTTTTAAACAATCAGTTTGCTTTTGCTGTTGGATCTGGAATTGCATTTGCATCTGTTTTGATGACATATTTTGGAGTGAACCACTATCTTACAGGGTTGCACTCGTATGCCGCAGGAGACCCTGTTCCTATTCCAGTTTTTGTCTACTATGCAGTCGCTATAATATTTGTCATAATTGCAGTAGCTTTTAGAGGAAGAAAGTTAGCCACTAAGCTGTAATGGTTTTACAATATGCTATAATATATCTCTTGTGTCTATCTAGACACAAGAGATATAACTTCTAACAAGGCTCTATTTTGGAAGAAAAAGGCTTAATTGTATCCTTGATTGTTGCACTATTTATTATCATAGTTTTAGTTTTAGTTGTTGTCTTGTTTTCTACTGGGCAAAAAAACAGGAAGATAAAAGTAGTAAAAAAACACAATAAAGAGAGAGAGAAAAAGTACACTATTGAGAACATGGTAGAGATTGCGGCCAATAGAAATTCAACTAAAAATGATTTGACAAATGCTATTATGAAAGTTTCAAAAGAGTTTGTATTCCCTAAAAAAATCAAGGGTAAACTACCAAAAGGCATAAAGGTGTATTTGAACTTTGTACTTCTTGTAACAAGTCATAAAAAGTCAGATGCAAAACTAATCGCTTTTATGAATACAACTTTAAAAAAGGTCAATAGCGACTATGGGACTGAGATAGATATATATGAAAACGAAGGCTTGAGGCAAAGAGCAAATAGAGCTTAGAGCTATATTATCATGGCGCGGCGGACGAGACTCGAACTCGCGACCTCCGGCGTGACAGGCC
>CAZXOZ010000073.1:0-7220 GCA_964642805.1 uncultured Sulfurospirillum sp.
TTGTACTCTATACATCCTCTCTCTGCAAGGCTCATCTGACCTTTTAGGCATTTTTTCACAATGGTCAAGATATGGCATAACCAATGCCTTATGAGCAGTTACATTTAAGTCTAAGTTGTCAAAAAACTCTCTCTCCTTTTTACTCATTTTATCGAACTCCCTTAAGGAGATTTTTGCCCTAGACTCTCTAGATATATTTATACCATACAGTTTGCCATTTGAGTGCTTAACACTCTCATAAAGTGGCTCCACTAATCCCCAGTCAAATCTTGTGAATTTGTCCCAGTTTCGTCTCTCTCTTAACTCTACACTATTTATATAACCATCAGTGTATAGTTTTAACATTTCATTGTGTTCAGGATAAAACCACTCATTTGCTAGATGTAGATTGTACCCTTTTTTTGCTAGTTTTTGTAAAAAATCATTGAAAAATTCATGTGTCTGTTTCGTGTTGTGATAATCCCCTACAAATATAACAGGGTAGTGCTCAACCTCTTTAGCTAACTCAAAAAGAGATATAAATCTTCCTTGCTTATTTGAAAATATATTTGCCTCTAAACTATCTCTGTCTGCTATAAACTTCGGATTTACTTCTAAAGATTTTGTAGAACAAGCAGAGAGGAAAATCGCCACACCTACTAATAGGGCAATATTTTTAATTTTATGAATTTTCATTTAAGCTACCTTTCAATTTTGATATATTGTATCAAAAAAAATTAAAATGGTAGATAAATTTTATCTATCATCTCTTTGTATTCGCTTAATTCGTTACTATCTGTAGTAATCCCTCCGCCACTTTTATAGTAGAATTCATCGTTTTGTTTCTCAATAAAACGAATCATAACAGCACTATCAAAACTTTTACCATCATAATAACCAAATATTCCAGTAAAAAAACCCCTCTCATAGCTCTCTATACTTTTTATTATCTCTACTGTCTTTTTTTTTGGTGCTCCTGTGATTGACCCTGCTGGAAGCATTGAAGCTACTATGTCGCCTAGCCTATCATGCCAACCCTCTTCTAAATCACCAATTATCTTTGAACTAACTTGCAAGAGTTCTTTCTTCCCAGCATCTATCTTCTTAATATATCTAAACTTCTCTACTTTTATATTTTTTGCGACTATTCCTAGGTCATTTCTTAGTAAATCAACCACCATGATATGCTCCGCCATCTCTTTTTTGTTATTTAAAATTATATGCTTTGCATTTGGTATATCGGCCTCTATTGTGCCTTTCATAGGATATGTACTTATCTGATTACTCTTTATTTTTACAAATCTTTCAGGAGAGAAGCAGACGAATTTATCTTTTACATGTAGTTTAAAAGGGGCATTTGCACTATGAAAAATAGACTCTAGGTCTATATTACCCTCAAGTTTAGTCTTAAAAGTGAGATTTAAAAGGTATGTGTTACCTTTTTTTATCTCCTCTTTTGTCTTTTTGAGTGCTTTTTTATACTCCTTTAACCCTACATGTAAAGAGTTTGAAATTGAAGTTTTTTTTTGAGCTATCCTGCTTTGGTAGTTTTTGAAATTTGCCAACTTAAACAGAACACTCTCATCTTCAAAAATCCACTCATTCATATCAAAGTTGATAGCAAAAAAGAGTGGTTTTCTCTTTTTGCCATACTCGTTTAGTTTTTTAAACAACCAGCTTTTCCAATACAGCCATCCTTATAGCCACCCCATTTTTAACTTGCTCTAGAACCTTGCACCTTGTATCTCTTAGCATTGCATCATCTATATCCACATTTCTATGCACGGGCCCTGGATGAAGTAGAATTAAATCTCTATCTCCGACTAGCTCTTGAGTGATACAAAAATCAGTCGCATAATCCTTTAGTGAGCCATATATCTGATTTTTATGTCTCTCTGTTTGAGTTCTTAGACTCATAACTATGCTAACATCATCAATCACTTCTTTTATGTTATGGCTCGTTTTCAAAGTGGTTTGAGGTAAAAAATGAGGAGGAGCTACCAAAGTTACATCAAGTCCATATCTTGTTAAAAGCTCTATGTTACTATTGGCTACTCTTGAGTTTTTTATATCTCCAACTATTGCTATTTTTATCCCCTTTAGCTCTTTGAAGTACCTTGTTATCGTAAATAGGTCTAGTAAAGCTTGTGTTGGATGAGCATGATGTCCGTCTCCCCCATTTAGGATTGGGCAGTTTACATAGTTGGAAAGTATATGAGGAACACCTGAATTTTTGTGTCGCACAATGATAGCATCTGGTCCCATGGCATCAAGATTTGCAGCTGTATCAAAAAGAGTTTCACCTTTACTCGAGGAGCTTTTTGAAGCGTCCAAGCTAACTACATTTGCTCCAAGTCTTTTAGCGGCTACCTCAAAACTACTTCTAGTTCTTGTTGAATTTTCAAAAAATATGGTAATAATCATGCGATTTTTTAGTAGATCTCTGGGTTTTTTATCTAAGAACTCTTTCGCTCTTTTGAAAAGTGCATTAATCTCATCTATCGAAAAATCTCTAGTATTGATTAGGTGTTGCAATAAATGCCCCCATGTTTTTTAATGATTTTACCAAATTTTTACTTAGTTCACAATCATTTCACTTTTTTACTTTACAATTTCAATATCAAAAATAGAAGGATTTACGATGAAAAAGAGAACTCTACTTTTAGCAATAGCAACTTTAACTCTTCAAGCAGGCTCATTTACAATAACAGACGAAGTAAGAGTTACAAGTTCAACCCCAGAATATAAAACAATCACTAAAAAAGTTCCATATCAAGAGTGCTGGGATGAAGAGATACCTGTAAGAAGATATGGCAGTAATTACAACAACTCAAACAGTCCATTTGGAACTATCATAGGCGGTGTTGCTGGCGGTGTTTTAGGGAATCAAGTTGGCAAGGGCAGAGGAAAAGACCTTGCTACTATTGGCGGAGCTCTCATAGGCGGCATTGTAGGACACAATCTCTCAGGTAGGGAGCATCACAGGAGTTCAAGCACAACCTATGAAACAAGACAAAGGTGCACAACAAGATATACTCAAACACAAGAGGAGAAGCTTATAGGATATAGAAATATCGGCCACTACAAAGGAAATAGAATCACAAAAATTTCAAATAGAAGGTTGAGATATATTCCTGTGACTATAGAGGTAAATTATTGACATTAAAACACCATTAACACATTTGAGCTAAGATACCCTAATTGAACTAGCGGGGTATCTATGGAGAAATTTGTAAGATTTTTTATCGATAATTCTAGGATGAATTATGTTCTGTTTGTTTTAGTGATTTTGGCTGGTATCTACTCTTATAGCAAAATCCCCAAAGAGATTTTTCCTGCATTTGAGTTAAATATTATCAAAATTAGTGGCAGTTACAGTGGGGCCTCGATTGATATGATGGACAAGATAGCCGTAAGAGACATTGAGAATGAGCTTAAAAGTATTGAGGGCATTGAGAATATGACCTCAGTCATAATTCCTGGGGCATTTAGTATCACTATAGAGTTACTTAAAAGTATAGATAGATACGATGCCTCAACTAAGATAAAAGATGCGATAGATAGAGCTAAGCAAAATTTTCCAGATGATATGAGTGACCCAAAAGTTACTGTTAGAATAACTGGGAGAAGTGTACTAAAAGTCTCTGTCTCATCAAACATTAAATCTATTTCAGAGTTAAGAGAGCTTGCGAAAAAACTAAAAACTAAAATTCTCTCACTTCCTGATATCTCTAAAGTTGTCATACATGGAGATTCTGATGTGCACTATATTGTCAAGATAGATGAGAGAAAACTAGATGGTTTTGGTATAAACAAAACAGCTGTATTCAATGCTATTGGTAGATTGTCATACATCTTTCCCGTTGGAAAAATAGAGGGTAAAAATAAGCACTATTTTATCTCAACCTACAATGGTAAAAAAACCGTTGAGGCTATGAGAGAGACACTTTTAAATATAAATGGTAAAAAAATTTACCTATCAAGTATCGCTATGGTTGAAAAAAAATACAAAAACTCCACTACACTATCAACACTTAATGGTAAAAAATCTCTCTCACTCACAGTATCTCAAACAGAGAATGGGGATGTTTTAAGAGTTGATAAAAATATACAAGGACTTTTAAAAGATATGTCCATTAAAAATCCTAAAATAGACTTTATCATTCATGAAAACCGCTCTGATAAAATTAAAGACAGGCTAAATGTTGTAATATCCAATATCTTTTTTGGACTTATTTTGGTCTCCATGTTGCTAGCTCTTCTTGTAAGCAATAGGATGGCATTTATAGTCTCTATTGGTATTCCAACCTCTTTTGTCATGGGCGCTATATTTTTATATCTTAGCGGCGATACCATAAATATGATCTCGCTTGTAGGAGCTTTAGTTGCACTTGGTATTATTGTTGATGATGCTATAATTGTGGCAGAAAACATACAGCAAAAACTTGAAGAGGGTCTTAGCCCAACGGATGCAGCGGTGCTTGGAACAAAAGAGATGGCACTACCTATATTTATCGCCTCTTTGACTACTATATTCGCGTTTTTGCCTGCAATGATGATAGGCGGCACAATGGGTGAGTTTATCAAGCTTATCCCTATTGTAGTCTCCGCTCTTATAGTGGCATCTCTTATTGAAGTATTTGTTTTTTTGCCAATTCATGCGGCACACACACTAAAAAAAGAGTCGAGAGTATTGTCATGGTCAAGAGCCAATGCTATATATAACTGGATAATGCGTAATTTTATGAATTATAAAAAAACTTTTTTAATTCTGTTCGTCATTGCAGTCTCTGTTTTAACTGTGATACTTTTAAAAAATTCGAGATTTCAAATGTTTCCAAAGTTTGACTCGACAACATTAAAAATCTCCATCAAAGCGGATGTAAATACAAAACTAGAAGAGTCATTTGATATAGCAGATTTTATCTCGAAAGATTTATTAAAGAATAAAGAGAGATTCGACATAAAAACTATATCCTCAATATCAGGTTTTAGAAGAGGGATTGAGTCTAGAAATGAAAACTATCCTTATGTCATGTATATCACACTAGAGCTTTACAGTCTTGTTCCAGTAAACTTTGTAGATAGGTATATAACACCATTTTTGAGTCCTTATGGGGATGACTTAAAAAGAAGCAGGACTAATACCTCAAGAGCTATTGCAAAAAAACTTCGCAAATTTTTAAAAAAGAAAGACTATAAAGGTAAGTTTAACTTAGAGGAGATATTTATAGCAGAAAGAAGAGCTGGACCGGTTAAGTCAGATATAAAAATCAGTGCTATCTCTTATGATACCCAGCAAACTCTTGATGCAATCAAAACTATAAAAAATAGGCTTTTAAGCATTGATGGAGTAAAAACTGCTTTAGATACTGTAAAGATGGGAACTGCCGAGATAAAAATAAAAACCAATAGATACGCAGAACAATTAGGACTAGATGAAGCGACCATAGGTCAAGCTCTCTCAAATATGTTTTTATCGAAAAAAAGAGGTATGGTATTTGATAAAGACTCCCTTTTTGAGATAAGAGCAGAAAGTTTAAACAAAGATGATCTTGAAGCACTAAAAAACTTCAAAATACCTCTTGAGACTGGTCAGAATGTTCTACTTAGAGATATAGTCACATTTGAAACACTACAATCTTTTGAAAAAATAATCAAAGAGTTTGGTGAGAAGAAGTTTTTTATTATTGCCAATGTAAATCCATCTGTTATCACATCAGATGAAGTGTTAAATCAAATAGAGCCTATGCTAGAACAACTAAAAAAAGAGGGGGTAGATATTGAGCTATTGGGTGAAAGAAAGAAAAAAATAGAGTTGATGGATGATATGTTAAATGCATCAACGCTCGCACTACTTCTAATAATGATATCAATGCTCTATCTTTTTAACTCATTTAAAGATACATTTATCATAATGTCTGTTATTCCCCTCTCTATTCTTGGGGTTCTTGGTGGGCATTGGATTATGGATATAAATTTAAGCATGCCTTCACTAATAGGAGCTCTAGGGCTTATAGGTGTTGTTGTTAATGATGGCATAATTATGATGACAAACCTGAGAAAAACTAACACTATTGATGATATATTTATTCAAGCAACTAAAAGATTGCGTCCTATCTTTATGACCACTCTGACAACCATCGTAGGGCTAATGACGCTCATGTTTTTTGCAACAGGACAAGCTGTAATTTTTCAGCCACTAGCAATATCTCTAGGTTTTGGACTCGCTTGGGGAACAATTTTGAATCTTCTTTATGTACCTATGATGTTCTCTTTGCTCAATAAAAAAAGATACTTTTAAGTTCTATTTAGCCTATGCTTTCTCTAGCTGACTTCCAATCTCATTTAAATTGGGAGACGATGAGATGGTTTTACAGTTTAATTCACTATTATCACTTCTAGTAAAAACAAATGGGATAGCAGAACTATCTTTAGCCATATCTAAAACTAAATGTGCTGAGCCTTCAAACAGGTAGCTATCAAACACTATAAATTTATATCTATTGTCTTCTATGCTATCTAAAAAATGTTCTGGAGATATAGCAGTATCAACTTTGTAGTCTAATTTATTGAAAATTGAGGCATATATCTCTCCTGATAGTTTAGTATCTTTTAATAATAGTATTTTATCTTGCAAGCTATCCTCGTGCAACTCCACTTCAACTTGCTCAACTTTTTGGGCATATTTTTTTACCAATATTTCTAATTTATTGAGGCTTATTGGTTTTGACATGTAGTCATCCATACCTATGTTAAGGTATTTTTCCTTATCTTCTTTTAAGACATTGCCAGTCAAAGCTACTATTGGTATGTGCTCTATTCCACTCTCTTTCTCATAATCCAATATCTCCTTTGTAGCTTCAATGCCATCTTTAATAGGCATTTGAATATCCATAAAAATAAGACTAAAAGATCTGTTTTTTCTAGCTTCTACAGCCTCATTGCCATCAGATGCCAATGTTACACTGCATTTTAATTTCTCTAATGCAGTTTTCATGAGCTTTTGATTTATAAAATTATCATCAACTACGAGTACATCAAAGTTTAATCCACTTTTGTCCTTATTTGATGTTTTGCTTTTAGACACTGTCATGTTTTTAATTTTATTTAACATTATTGTTATCCTTGTTAAGATTATTTAATTCGTTAGTATAACCTTAATATAATTTTTATTAAATCAGCCTTTAATATCACCTTGATTATTAAAAACTAAACTCTTTTTAGCTCTAAAACTTCAC
>CAZXOZ010000074.1:0-7188 GCA_964642805.1 uncultured Sulfurospirillum sp.
ATAAAATGGCTGAAGCTAATAAAGCTTTTGCTCACTACCGCTGGTAATAAGGAAAAATCATGGCAAGAAGTAACACTATAGAGAAAGTAAGAAATATTGGTATAGCTGCTCATATTGATGCTGGTAAGACAACTACAACAGAGAGAATTCTTTTTTACACTGGCATTTCGCATAAAATTGGTGAAGTTCATGATGGTGCTGCGACTATGGACTGGATGGAGCAAGAGAAAGAGAGAGGTATTACCATTACAAGTGCAGCTACTACCTGCGAGTGGAAAAATCATCAGATAAATATTATTGATACTCCAGGACATGTTGATTTTACTATTGAAGTAGAGCGTTCAATGCGTGTTCTTGATGGTGCAGTAGCAGTGTTTTGTGCAGTTGGTGGAGTTCAGCCACAAAGCGAGACAGTTTGGAGACAAGCTACAAGATATAGTGTACCAAGAATGGTTTTTGTAAATAAGATGGATAGAACTGGAGCGGACTTTTTCGAGGTTGAAAAGCAGATTATTAGCAGGCTTAAATCTACTCCTGTGCCAATTCAGATTCCTATCGGAGCCGAAGAGAACTTCAGAGGTGTTGTTGATCTTATAAGGATGAAAGCATTGGTTTGGGAAGATGAAGCTGCTATGGGGTCTGCTTATGAAGAGGTAGATATTCCAGCTAACTTAGTTGAAAAAGCAAATGAGTATAGAGAAAAAATGGTTGAGGCAGTATCTGAAACAGATGATGACTTGATGGAGAAGTTTCTTGAGGGCGAAGAGTTAACGAATGAAGAGATTATGGCTGGCATTAAGGCTGGTTGTAATGCAATGACATTCATTCCTATGCTTTGCGGTACCGCATTTAAAAACAAAGGAGTTCAGCCTCTGCTTGATGCTGTTGTCAACTACATGCCTGCACCAACAGAGGTTACTGCTATTAAAGGCGAGTATGAAGATGGAACTGAGACTTCTGTAGAATCAACCAATGATGGAGAGTTTGCTGCTTTAGCCTTTAAGATTATGACTGACCCATTTGTTGGGCAACTCACTTTTGTTAGAGTTTATCGTGGTGCACTTGATAGCGGTAGCTATACTTACAATACATCAAAGGATAAAAAAGAGAGAGTTGGAAGACTTTTAAAGATGCATGCAAACAAAAGAGAGGAGATAAAAACTCTCTATGCAGGAGAAATAGGTGCGGTTGTTGGTCTTAAAGATACTCTAACTGGCGATACACTTGCAGGTGAAAAAGATAGAGTGATATTAGAGAGGATGGATTTTCCAGATCCAGTTATCTCTGTTGCAGTTGAGCCAAAAACTAAAGCTGATCAAGAGAAGATGGGTATTGCTCTGCAGAAGCTTGCTCAAGAAGATCCATCTTTTAGAGTGGAGACTGACGAGGAGAGCGGGCAGACTATAATATCTGGTATGGGTGAGCTTCATCTTGAAATTTTGGTAGATAGAATGCTTAGAGAGTTTAAGGTTGATGCAGAGGTTGGTCAGCCACAAGTTAGCTACAGAGAGACCATCAAAAAAACAGTTGAGCAAGAGTATAAATACGCTAAGCAATCAGGTGGTCGTGGTCAATATGGTCATGTCTATCTTAGACTTGAGCCTCTTGAGCCAGGCGATGGTTTTGAGTTTGTTAATGCTATAAAAGGTGGCTCTGTTCCAAGAGAGTTTATACCTGCTGTTGAGAAGGGTTGTAGAGAGGCTATGGCTGGTGGTGTTCTTGCTGGATACCCAGTTGAAGATGTTAAAGTAACTCTTTATGATGGAAGTTATCATGATGTTGATTCATCTGAAATGGCATTTAAGCTTGCAGCATCAATGGGATTTAAAGCTGGTGCAAGAGCTGCAAATGCTATCATTCTTGAGCCAATGATGAAAGTTGAAGTTGAGACTCCAGAAGATTTTATGGGTGATGTGATAGGTGACCTCAATAGAAGACGCGGACAGATCAACTCAATGGAAGATAGAAGTGGAAATAAAATAGTTAATGCATTTTGCCCACTCTCTGAAATGTTCGGTTATTCGACTGACTTAAGAAGCCAAACTCAAGGAAGAGCTTCTTACTCAATGGAGTTTAATCACTATGAAGAGGTTCCTAAAAATGTTGCTGAAGAGATTATTAAAAAAAGAAATGGCTAATCAAACTCTTTTCTAGCTTAAAGCCGAGCGTGCAAGTGCATGTTTGGCTTTTTTTATACCTGTCCTCATAGCTCAGCTGGATAGAGCACTTGATTCCTAATCAAGAGGCCACGCGTTCGAATCGCGTTGAGGACACCAGTAAGAGTTTGTTACGATGCTGATAAAATAAATTTGTAAGATAATTTTAAATATAATGCCCCTTTACAGATAAAGAGAGTCGAATGAAAAAAATATTTGTTTTAATACTGCTATCAATCGGTCTATATTCTAGTACTGCGGTAGATAGGTATAGAGATGGCGGCATGGGTGCAGTTGAAAAGTATATTAATGAGCAGTTGCAATCAAAAAATTACTGGTATGAAAAGCTTAGTAATTTTGATGTGAGATTTGGATATTATGAAAATTTAGATTTACTGATTATTGCAAATAAGCAGGCAAAGACACTAGCTGTATATGAAAATAGTGTTGGAATATTTAAGCTTCTAGCTCAGTATGACGATGTCATAGTTGGTGCTGATGGCGACAAGTTTATAGAGGGAGACTTAAAGACGCCAATAGGTGTTTATATACTAAGAAAAAGGTTTATCCCTAAAGATAAATTTTATGGACATGTTGCATTTGCAATATCATATCCAAATAGATTTGATAGAGCAAAGGGTAAAAATGGGCATAGTATATGGATACATGGTTCTCCTGTTGATGGTAGCCCTAGAGACCCTATGAGTAGAGGTTGTATTGTTTTTGACAATATAGTTTTAGGAAAACTAGATAATACTATTAGGGATAGATATAAAAATAGTATTATAATAATCAATGAAGAGGGTATGGATTTTGTTAATAAAGCTCGAATAAGTATCATTTTGTCTGAGCTTTTTAGATGGAAGAGTAGCTGGAAGCACAATGATATTGATGATTATATGAAGTTTTATGATAAAAATTTTATAAGGCATGACGGCACTAGTAGAGCGGATTTTTATGAAAGAAAAAAGTCACTCTTTTCAAGAGGTCAGAAAAAAGAGATAGTATTTAGTGGCATAAACATATCTCCATATCCAGACGAGTCCAAAAGAGAGCTTTTTAGAGTCGTTTTTCATCAGATTTTTAATACTAAAACTTATAGATTCAAGGGAGATAAAGAGCTTCTTATAGAGCTAAAGGGAGATACTTTTTCAATACTAATAGAGAGGTAGATGATGGATAAAAAGATGATTACAGATGAGCTATCAAAACTAATGGAGATAAGAGCGGATTTTCTAGAGTATTTAGATGAAAATATTCCTAAAAAAAACAACAATATAGAGTTTGATTTTGAAGGTGAACCTATGTTAGATGCAAAAAAGATTCATGAGCATTTTTTTAAACTAGACTATCAATCAAGAAAACTAAGGGCCTTTTGGGTGAATGAGTTTGGTGTAGAGGTAGAGTAGTGGCTTTTATTGAAATTTCAAAAGCGAACTATAGACACAATATAGAGTATTTAGCAAGAAAAGCAGGTGGGAAAGATAAACTTATGGTGGTCTTGAAAGATAATGCCTACGGTCATGACCTAGAGAACATGGCAAAACTATCTTGCTCTTTTGGTATAAAAAAGGTAGCTGTAAAAACACTAGATGAGGCAAGAAGAGTTAACTTTTTGTTTGAGGAAGTTTTGATTTTAGTTGATCATCCGCCTTCTATATTGCAAGTTGATACTATCTCTTATGCTGTTCATTCGCTTGAAGGATTACGAGAATTTCCTCAAAAAAGCTCTGTGCATGTAGCCATAGACTCTGGAATGCATAGAGATGGTATAAAAGAAGAGGAGATAGAGAAGGCTATTGAGATAGTTATTCAAAACAGTCTGAGCTTAAAGGGTATTTTTACACACTTTAGAAGTGCTGATGAATTAAGTGGCGAACAGTATTGGCAAAATGATAATTTTAATAGAGCAAAAGCAAAAGCAAAAGATCTAATTTCAAAATACAAATTACCTATGCCAAAGTTTCACTCTTGTAACTCCGCTTCACTTCTAAGAAGAGTTAGTCCACTTGAAGATGACTTTGCAAGGTGCGGTATATCTACCTATGGCTATACCCATCTTCACAAAAGTTTTGGAGAGTTTGATTTAAGACCAGTCATGTCGCTTTGGGCAGAGAAGTTGAGCACAAGAAGTCTAAAAAAAACCAATAGGGTTGGATATGGAGGAATGCACGAGTTGGATTGTGATAATATGGTCTCAACTTATGATATAGGCTATGGAGATGGTTTTTTTAGGTATGACGGGCACAGTCAGCTTATCTTGGAAGGAAGAAGTGTGTGCGGAAAAGTATCTATGGATAGTATCTGTTTTTTAGGGGATGCTAATAGAGTGTGTCTATTTCAGGATGCCCAATATCTAGCAAAAAGGTTTAATACTATCACTTATGATGTCTTATCTAAACTATCGCCATATATCAAAAAAGTAGTTGCTTAGAATCCTGTTCTATGCCTAGGTGGCTTAGGTAAAACCTTTATTTCTATAGTATTGTCATCTTTTTCAATCGCTTTTCTTAGTGTATCTTCTGCCCTTTTTCTAAATGTACCAATAGTGTCTTTTGGAGAAAATGAGGTAATTCCATAGCTACAAGTTACTTTTCCTACTCTATGGAACTTATGCTCTTCGAGTATCCAGTTTAGCCTAATTGCGAATTTTTTTGCAGCTCTATGGTCTATGTCAGCCACAACAATAGCAAAGTTATTGCCACTCCACTTCCCAAATATATCTGTCTCTCTAATATCTTTTTTCAATACTGCCGCAACCTCTTTTTTAAGAGCTACGGTCTCTTTATCGCTAAAGATATTTGATAGGTTTTTCATGTAGTCTATGCTTATGAGTATAATAGTAAGGTGAGTTGCATATCTTTGTGACCTTTTTATCTCATGCTCTATTGTCTCTTGAAGTTTAGAGTTGCTGTATATATTTAACTCATTATCAATAGATGTCAATTGAGTATTTTGTCTATCAACTGCTTCATCCTTTTTTCTAGCTAAGCTAATAGTGAGTGCAGTTTGTTCACCTACTTTCGTTAGGAAGCTTTTGTGGTTATTGGCACTATTTTTTTCTAATAAAGTTACCATTATACCCATCGCTCTTCTTGAAGGAGCCTCTTTGCATGACTGAAGTATCGCTCTATACATTGTGCCATTAATTTTTACAATATCCTCGATATAATCTATTTTTTCTAGATAACTTTTTGAGAGTAGTTTATCTATACTTTTATTTTCTAACTTAGTTTGGAGTGGTTGGTATTGTCTTTTTATACCAATTTTTTCAAAGGATTCACATGTACTAATAAGCACAATTGTATCACCCTCAAAAGAAGCAATAAATGTAGCTTCTGCATTAAGCTCTTTTTTTACAATCATCACAATACCATCTAGCTGTTTTTGTAGAGAAATTGGTGCTAAAATAATATCAGAGATACTGCATATTGCACTTAAATCCTCTGTTGTTCTAGTGTTTCTATTTTTTGTTATATTAATTTTAAATTTTGTCTTTACTGCTAAAAGAATAAAAATAACAGAAACTATTATTAACTTTATGATTGGATTAGAGTGTTCGTAATCTAGTAAAATAGCTTTCATAAACGGTGTATCAAAATTTATAACGGCTCGATATGCCTCTATAAGCCAGTAAACTATAACTACAACAGATGGCAATACGAATCTCATACTACTCCTTTTTTTAAAATAACACCATCAATAAAGTCTTTAGCAGCCTCATCAATACTATCTTCACTTTCGGCTTGAAGAAGAACTTTAGTATCAAACAGATATTCGGTTGCTAAGTTTTGTATCTCTTTAGATATAGACTTATCAACAACTACAAATTTCGCTCCAAGTGCATTTGCAAGACAAGCATCTTTGACACTCTTTACATGTAGTGCTAAGGCAATATTTTTTATTATGCCGTATTGTACCAATTTCTTCTTTTTAAAATCAACTAAAATAGTACAATTTGGCTTGATTTTATCAATTTCTTCTATTTTAGTGACTCTATAGAGTGGCTCAAACGGCACGAGAGGGTGCCCTAATATAATCATAGCTTTACTCCAGCACAGTTTTTAGAGCAGTAAAACTGAGCATCTTTTATAACAGTCTCATCCTCGCTAACAAAAGTTCCACACTCTTTGCACTCTAACATTGTATTGCCTTTAGATATAGATTTTTTATTTGCATCTCTTTTAATATTTGGCTTTTTAAAAAAAATGATATATATTATAAAAAGTATAGCGATTAGGATTAAAGCTTTGTATAGCATTCACCCACTCCTTTAACTAAGAGATAGTTTCTCCTATCTTTTTTGTATATTTTATAGTTTTTTAGATTAGTAACTTCTTCAACAACTCTTTCTCCTTTATAAAAAAGCAGTAGCGTTTCAGGCTTGATATACTCTTTACATAGTTTTATTAGCATTTGTGTATTGCCAACAGCTCGTGAGCTTATTAAATCCACCTTAAAAGCATCAGCAAGTTCAACTCTTTTTGTTGAGATAGTTACATTTTTTAGCTTCAAAGTTGTTTTAGCTAGATGCAAAAAAGAGCTTTTTTTAGCTATAGGTTCAAAAAGTGTAAACTCTACTTCTGGTAGCTCTTTTGCCAATACAAGTCCAGGAAAGCCAGCTCCTGCTCCTATGTCTATAGCTGTTTTTATATCCTTTAGTGGTAAGAATTTTATGGGATAGAGACTATCTTCTATGTTTTCAATAATTACTGCTCTATTTTTTGCTCCTGTGATATTGTGAATTTTATTATATTTTAAAACTAAGTCTATAAAAACAGTATATTTTTTTTCTAGCACTTTTTACCTTTTTATCTGCTTCAATAAAGAGTATTCTATCGCAATTGTGCTTACTTTTTTATTTTATATAGCTTTATGCAATAGTCATTCTCAACCATTATTGCTCCACTAATTAAATACACCAATAGTTAGTGGAGTAATAAGATAGATTTACTATTAAAAAATAAAATAAAACTTTAGAGCCACTTGCAAATTCAAACCAAGCAAACAGCTAAGTTTCTCTTATATTGAT
>CAZXOZ010000075.1:0-6995 GCA_964642805.1 uncultured Sulfurospirillum sp.
CATGATAAGTGCTAGTTTAGTGATTTCTACTGCATAATTCGGGCTTAATAAGTATATAAACTTTACTTCTGTAAAATAGTCTCTATTTGATAATTTTTATGAGGAATATCTGTTGCAAAATGCTATAGTCATACTTTTTCTATCTTTCTCGCTTCTTTTTGGACAGGTCAAAAGCAATGATGAAGGCTTTTTTGATGAGTTTGAAATGCAAGAGACTGCACACACATGGGATCCTCTTGAGGTGTACAATATCCAAATGACTAAGTTCAATGATTTTGTCTACATGCATATCATGGGACCTGTGGCAAAAGGGTATAAGCGAATTGCTTCTAAGCCTGTTAGAGAGGGTGTCTCAAATGCTTTTCACAATATACAATTTCCAGTAAGATTTGCAAACAATATTTTGCAATTTAAATTCAACAATGCCTTTGAAGAGAGTGTTAGATTTGTTATAAACTCTACTTATGGGTTGGCTGGTTTTATAGATATTGCAAAAATTGATGGGGGGATTGAGAGGCATGATGAGGATTTTGGTCAAACTTTAGGGTTTTATGGGGCAAGTAGCGATATACATATAGTTCTACCACTCTTTGGCCCATCAAATCTTCGAGATACCGTAGGGCTTGTGGTTGATGGATTTGCTGATCCACTCTTTCATGCACAAAGAAGAGAGTGGGGTATCTTTGAAAATAGCAGTACTTATATCTATATAAATGCCTATAAGATTGGCAATGAATACTCTTTACATGTAGAGAAATATGAAAATATAAGAAAAAATTCGATAAACTTATACTTGTTATTGAAAAGTACATACGAACAACGAAGAGAGAGGCAAATAAAGGAGTAAAATGAAGACACTTATCTCTATTTTTTTAATTACAGTATCACTTTTTGCACTAGAGAAAGAGAGTATATCTAGTGCTATGGAGTATAAAATAAACAGAGCAACACAGATTATCAAAAAAACTGATTTGACCTATGAAAAAAAGGCGCAAATGATATTTCCAATTTTTGAAGATGTGTTTGATTATAGGCTTATAACTAGACTCTCACTAGGGAGGCAGAACTGGTCAAAAATGACACTAGAACAAAAAGAGGAGTTTGAGAAAAAATTTATAGAGCATCTGAAAAGCTCCTATGTTGATAAGATAGGTCTTTATACTGACGAGGTGTTGAAGATTGTTGAGCTCAAGGAGATAGGTGAAAAAAGACTCGAACTTGTAACACAGCTGGTTGGCTCCAAAGACAAGTACAATATAACATACAAGTTTCACAAATCAAAAACAGGAGATTGGCTTATATATGACATAGATATCATAGGTATTAGTTTAATTCAAACATATAGATCCCAGTTTAATAATGTACTTGAGAATGAGACATTTGAGGCTCTTTTAGGCAAATTGCAAACACTCAAATGATAAGCTCTTTTTATAGGAGTATTTTGCTCTTGCACCCTGCAAAAGTAGTTTTTTTAGTGGTGTTTATGATTTCCATATTTGCAATTGGTGCTACAAAACTAGAGATTGATGCCTCTAGCAACTCTTTTGTGCTTGAAGATGATGTTGATATGCAGTATGCAAGAGAGATGGCAGAAAAATTTCAAACACCCAACATGCTCATAGTCGCTTTCTCTCCAAGTAGACCACTTCTTTCAGAAGAAACAAAAAGCACCATAAGCGAAATGAGTTTAAAGTTTGAGGCTTTAAAGCAAGTAGATTCAATCACATCCATATTGACAGTTCCGCTTTTAGAAAGCTCAAATAAGCCGATAAAAGAGCTCATATCAAATATACCCACGCTGTCAAACTCGCAACTAGACCTAGAGCTTGTAAAAAAAGAGTTTTTAAGCAGTCCTATCTATAGAGGTAGTCTTGTGAGCATTGACTTTAAGACAACAGCGATTGTGCTAAACCTAAAGCCTGAACAAGCTACCACTAAAGAGGATAGAGATAGACTAAGAGAAGAGAATCGCCTATTTATTAAAGATATTCGAGCCATCTTAGAGGAGCATAAGGATAGTGGCGAGCTGTTTCTAGGTGGGGTCAATATGATAAGCGATGATTTGATAACTTTCGTCAAAAATGATCTCTACATGTTTGGTTCCGCACTTCTAATTATACTTGTCATAGCTCTGTGGCTTGTATTTCGAGAGATAAGATGGGTGATTATTCCTATCATAATCTGTATCAGCTCGATTGTTGCAACGGCTGGCTTGTTGGGATTTTTTGGCTGGGAGGTTACTGTTGTATCTTCAAATTTCATTTTGCTACAACTCATTATAACTCTTTCTATAATTCTTCATCTAGTTGTTAGATACAAAGAGCTAGTTTACACATCTCCAAACTACTCACAAAAAGAGCTAGTTCTTGAGACAGTGATGTCAAAACTATCACCATCATTTTTCGCAATTCTTACTACCGTAGTTGGTTTTGTCTCGCTTCTCTTCTCAAATATTCTGCCTATAATTAATCTAGGCTTGATGATGAGTAGTGGTATTACTATATCGCTTATTTTATCGTTTATCATATTTCCTGCAATCTTGGTGATGCTACCCATATCAAAAAAAGATACAAAAGATAGTAGAAAATTCCTGCCCATAAAGACCCTTTCAATATGGGTAGAGTCTTATGGCAATAGAGTCATCATAGTAGCTATATTAGTAGCTATTTTTAGTCTAAGTGGTGCAACTAAGCTTATAGTAGAGAATAGTTTTATAAACTTTTTTAAGCCTACTACCCAAATATATCAAGGTATGAAAATTATAGATAGAGAGCTTGGAGGAACAACTCCACTTGATATAGTAGTCAAGTTTAAAGAGAGACAGATAGTAGCAGATAGTCTTAATGATGAGTTTAGCGACTTTGAAGATGAGTTTATAAAAAAACAAGATGCAAATCAGTACTGGTTTACTCCTGCAAGAATGCAACTCATACTTAAAATCCACAATTTCCTTGAGAGCAAAGAGGAGATAGGCAGTGTCCAGTCACTTGCAACTCTGCTCAAGTTAGGAGAATCGCTAAATGATGGGAAAGAGCTAGGTAGCTTTGAGTTAGCACTTCTATACAATAAGCTCCCGCCCGAATTTAGACAAATCATACTCGACCCATACCTGAACATAGAGAAAAACCAAGTTAGGCTTGCCGCTAGAGTAGTTGACTCCAATCCTAAGCTAAGACGCAATGAGCTAATAAGAGAGATAGAGACTGAGCTTGATAATATGATAGACCCAAATATCGCATCTTTTAGACAAACAAATCTCATGATACTCTACAACAATATGCTCCAAAGTCTATTTGAGTCTCAAGTAACAACTTTGGGCTTTGTTTTGGCTCTTTTGTTTGTGATGTTTTTAGTCATCTTTAGAAGTATTAAAATTGCACTTATTGCTATTACTACAAATGCACTCTCAATTAGTGTTATTTTTGGCATCATGGG
This sequence comes from uncultured Sulfurospirillum sp., assembly GCA_964642805.1. GTDB lineage: Bacteria > Campylobacterota > Campylobacteria > Campylobacterales > Sulfurospirillaceae > Sulfurospirillum_A. The sequence continues at coordinate 3,436 of CAZXOZ010000075.1, forward strand.
GTGGCTTCATATACCGCTTGATTTGATGACCATCACTATCGCCGCTATTAGTTTAGGGATTGGAGTTGATGGAACTATACACTATATAGATCGCTTCTATAAAGAGTTAACGAAAGATGATAATTTTAAAAAGGCGATGTATCGCTCACATGTAAGCGTAGGCCATGCTATATGTTACACCTCATTTGTTATTATGCTAGGTTTCTCTATATTGATACTCTCAAACTTCATACCAACTATCTACTTTGGATTTTTAACTATGGTGGCTATGTTTATGGCTCTTTTAGGCTCTCTCCTATTGTTGCCTAAATTGCTAATAGTTTTTAAGCCTCGTTTATAACCTCTTTTATAACTCTCGCTAGGTTTGAGATTTTGGCTATTTTTTCTTGATTGCTTAGAGTGTCATCAAGTAAAATTCTCACAAAAGCACTTCCAACTATAACTCCATCAACACCTTCTATTTTTTGTTTTGCAGTTTTCTCGTCAACTCCAAAGCCAACATATACGGGTGTTGTCGTAGAGTTTTTGATACTTTTGATAGTTTCGCTCAAATCCTCATTAGCCCCACTCCCTGTAATACCAGTATACGCTACAAGATATATAAACTTACTGCTATGTTTAACTATCTGCTCTATCCTTACATGTGAATCCGTAGGGGCTACAAAAGAGATGAGCGACACTCCCTTTTTTTCCATATCTTTAACATAGACAGCAGCCTCTTCATAGGGTAGGTCGGGTATGATAAATCCGCTAACACCATACTCTTTTGCTTTATTGCCAAAAAAATCCATACCTTTGTGATAGAAGGGGTTAAAATATCCCATCCAAAGAGTATCAATCTCTTTAGCAATCTGTTTTGAAGCATCAAAAAGCTGTTCAATTTTAAAGCCATTTTGAAGTGCTTTTAGATTAGCCTGCTCTATTATAGGTCCATCTGCAACAGGGTCGGAGAAAGGGACACCAAGCTCAAGTGAATCAACTCCCTCCTCTTTTAATGAGAGTGCTAAATCAATCGTAAAGCTGATATCTGGAAATCCAGTAGTTATGTATGCTACTAATTGTTTTATTTTACTATCCCCTTTTTGCTGAACAAGTCCAGCAAAAATTCCTCGCGACTGAAGCACGAAACGAAGGCTTTTGTGTGTTTCATTGTTTACTCTTAATGTTTTTGTAGGTGTATTGGGATTTTTATGATTAAAGGCTCAAGCATGCCAAAGTGTTCATCATCCTCTTCTATGTTGAGTCTATATTTCTCGAACTGATCACTTATTAAAAGCAGCCAATCCACATACTCCTCTGTTGCAGGGCCCTCTAAGATTCTAGCCTCTTCTGTTACATCTTCACACAGTGTCGCTAGTTTGATTATAGGGTCTAGTTTTAAAAAACCAGCTGCTGATTTTAGGTTGTGAAAAATTCTAAAAAGCTCGCCTATATTGCTCTCATAGTGCTCTTTTTTCTCTAAACCTATGATAAGTGGCTCCATATTTTCACACATAATTGCATAGTGAGAGATAAAATCTTCAACAATCTCTAAATCAAAATCAACTTCAAGTTGTGAAAATAGACCCATAATCTTCCTTTAATTCTAATCATACCATTTTTTAGATAAAATCTAATTTTAAAGGGACAAATCATGCAAAATATTACTTCAATAAAAAAAGTGAAAAACAAAACTCCATTGACGGTTATTACCGCCTATGACTCTCTTTTTGCATCTATATTCAATAAAAAAGTAGATATGATTTTAGTAGGAGATAGCCTCAATATGAGCTTCAATAATGCCCCTGATACTCTTAGTGCTTCACTTGATATGATGATATATCATACAAATGCGGTTTGCAAAGGTGCACCCGATACTTTTACCATATGTGATATGCCTTTTGGAACCTATACCGATGAGAGTATGGCACTAAAAAACGCCACAAGAGTCTATCAAGAAAGCAATGCTCATGCTGTAAAGATAGAGGGTGGAACAGAGCGAGCCAATATCATAAAAGTCCTTACATGTAACTCTATCGCTGTTGTTGGTCATATAGGCTTGATGCCACAATTTGTTCGTAGTGAGGGTGGGTATAGAGTACGAGGAAAGAGTGAGGAGGATACGCTTAAGCTTATTGAGGACGCAAAGGCTATTGAGAAGGCTGGTGCATTTTGTTTAGTTATTGAGGGAGTAAAGGCTGATACAGCAAAAAAAATAAGCAATACGGTATCGATTCCAACTATAGGCATAGGTGCTGGAAAATATACTGATGGGCAAGTTTTAGTTTGGAGTGACATGTTGGGATTTTTTCAAGAGTTTCAGCCAAAATTTGTAAAAAAGTACCTTGATGGGGCAGAAATAGTAGCAAAAGCTGTTGATGAGTATGTCAAGGATGTTAAAAGTGGAGCATTTCCTGCAAAAGAGCACACCTACTAATGGAACGCATAGTGGAGATAGACAAGATATCTTTTGAGAGTGAGTATGAGACCTCTTTACGGCCCACTAGATGGGAGGACTATATAGGACAAGAGAAGATAAAAAAGAATTTAAAAGTTTTTATAAAAGCATCAAAAAAACGACAAGAGGCACTTGACCATGTTCTTTTTTTTGGACCCCCTGGTCTTGGTAAAACCACACTCGCTTATATCATAGCAAATGAGATGGAGGCTAGTGTAAAGATGACAGCAGCTCCTATGATAGAAAAGAGTGGCGATTTAGCAGCGATACTCACAAATCTCGAAGAGGGAGATGTACTTTTTATAGATGAGATTCATAGACTCTCCCCTGCAATAGAAGAGATACTCTATCCTGCTATGGAGGACTTTAGGCTTGATATCATCATAGGAAGTGGGCCTGCCGCTCAAACCATCAAGATAGACCTACCACGATTTACACTTATAGGAGCAACAACGAGGGCTGGTATGATAAGCTCACCTTTGAGAGATAGGTTTGGTATGCACTTCAGACTACAGTTTTATAAGCCAGAGGAGTTAGGAGTCATCATCACAAAAGCTTCAAAAAAACTAGAAAAAGAGTGCAATAAAGAGGCATCACTTGAGATAGCAAAGCGGTGTCGTGGAACTCCAAGGATCGCTCTTAGACTCTTAAAGCGAATCAGAGATTATGCGGATGTAGAAAATGAGAATAGTATTGCAATTGAGCGAGCAAGATATGGCTTAGATGAGCTTGGAGTTAATGAGCTAGGCTTTGATGAGCTAGATTTAAGATTTTTAGAGATATTAATCACCGCAAAAGGAAGACCTATGGGTCTAAATACAATCGCAGCCGCCCTAAGCGAGGATGAGGGCACAGTTGAAGATGTGATAGAGCCCTACCTGTTGGCAAAAGGATATATCGAAAGAACCGCAAGGGGTCGCATAGCAACACCAAAATCTTATGAGGTTTTTAGGCTAGCTCATCCAAGTGTCAATAGGAGCCTATTTTAGCAACTTCTTGCAAAACTCCTTACGAATCCAGGGCAATAACTTATCCAAAAATGATGTCGTAGAAGGCATAAATCGGCTGCCATGATGAAAAAATGGATCAAGACTTGTGATAATCATACGCCCTTTGGTTGTTA
>CAZXOZ010000076.1:0-6853 GCA_964642805.1 uncultured Sulfurospirillum sp.
ATGGTGTATCAAAAAACAAAAAATGGACAAGACTACTTCAAGATATCAAAAGGAACAAAATATGACACTCTTTAAACAAATAGCAATAGTTTTTTCAATATTTACTATACTTATTATCGGCTCAGTTATCTTTCTCAACCTCAAATCAGCAAATGAGTTTATACAAAATCAACTCTATACAGCCTCTGAAGATACTGCAACTTCACTTGGATTGTCAATGAGCATGCATATCCCCAAAGAAGGTGAAAGCCTTGCTATGATGGAAACCATGATGAATGCCATCTTCGACAGAGGATATTATGAGGTTATCACCCTAAAAGATATAGACGGTAATATACTTTTAGAAAATAAAAATATATTGAAAGTTAAAAATGTCCCAAATTGGTTTATAGATGCTGTAGATATCGCAGTACCCATTGCACAAACTCAAATATCATCAGGCTGGATACCATTTGGAACTCTGCATGTAAAGCTTCATAGTGGTCATGCATATACTCAGCTATGGGGTACTTTTACTGAAATTTTAAAATCATTCTTGATTATACTCCTCTCTCTTTTGCTTGCTCTTTATCTCTTATTGTCTTTCATGTTAAAGCCTCTTAGAGGTATTGAAGAGCAAGCAAAAGCCATTATTAAAAATGATTTTATTATTCAAAAAGAGACTCCTTTTACTACGGAGTTTAAGAGTTTAGTCCACGGCATGAATAAAATGGTAGTGAAAGTCAAAGATGTTTTTGAGCACGAAGTGTTTATGGTTCAAAGATATAATGATTTGTTATACAATGATACTGAAACAGGCATGGGAAATAGAAAGTTTTTCTCACTAAGACTCTCGTCGCTACTGAATCAACATGATGCTGTTTCAAGTGGTACAATCATCATCTTTACACTAAATAACTTCCTAGAAGCTAAAAAAAATGTAGGATATAAGGTATTAAACGATTATACCAATAGGCTTGCAGAGATATTTTATGAAACAACGGACTCCATAGAAGAGAGAGTAGTGACTAGGTTGAAAGATTTTGAATTCTCAATGATACTACCTGAAACTGATTATGAAAAATCTAAAAAAATAGTAGAAGATTTTCTTAGAAAAGCAAATGATATATTGCCAAGTAAACTCAAAGAGATACCAGATTTTCATATAAATGGTGGGGCAACATACTATAACGAGAAAGATAAACAAAAAAATATACTCGCTAGAGCTGACTTTGCACTCTCAATTGCTAAGATGAAAAATGAGACTAATGTGCATTTTCATGAAATAAAAGATAGTGAGTTTTTAACACAATTAGGACAAGAGGAGTGGCATAAACTCATAACAACAACTTTGAAAAATGATGGTATTAAACTTGCTCTTCAGGCTGTAAAAGACAGTGATGGTAAAATTTATCACCATGAAGCATATCTTCGCATAAGTGACAATACAGGAACTCTCTTTCCAGCACGAATCTTTATGCCAATGCTTACGGTTCTTAATCTAACAGATGAAGTAGATAAAAAAGTGATAAGTACAGCGTTAAAATTAACCAACAGAGGAGTTCGTATCGCTATCAATATAACTACATCATTTATAAAAAATAGTGAAAACCTATATTGGCTTGAGGGTATCTTTAAAAAATCGATCTCTTCAAATCCTTATATCGCTTTTGAATCAAGTAATTATGCAATTATACGCAATTTAGATAGCTATATTCTTTTTAGTAAATTACTCCAAAAATATAATCATAAATTTGGTATAGATAATTTTAACACAACTGATACTAATCTTAGCTACCTTCAAAAACTGAAACCAGCATACATCAAGGCAAACAAGTTTTTCTATATAGATATGCATAATGAGGGTCAAAATAACTCTTATGAGTCATTTAACATACTAACAAAATCATTAGATATCAAAATCATAGCAACAGCGGTAGAAAGTAAAGTTGAGAGTGATAGTCTAAAGAAGATACCTATAGATTTAATGCAAGGCTCATTTATTGAGGAGTCAGTTCTGTAAGGACTCTATTTTTTAGCTCTTTTAACTCATATATAACATAGTGATATAGCATATCCTCATGTTGCAAAAAACGATTACCAAAAGAGGGCTCAATCACTCCAATATATCTATCAAGCTGATTTGCTATCTCTATAAGAAATATTTCATTTGCATTTTGCATTGATAGGCTTATTATAAAAGAGAAGTATATATATATATTATAAAAATCCTCTATTATAAAAAAGGATATTTCCTTAGAATCTCTCTCAAGTTGAATCTCTAGCTTCTCCTTTAAGTCTATAAATCTTTTTAGAAGTATTCTATACTTTTCTAATTTTCCACCTTTAAACCTATACCATCTTAAATTTATATCTTCTATATGTTCAAGCTCGACTACTATCTCTTCAGTTATGGTATTTATGTTGTATATAATGCTCTTTAGTCTATTAATTTTATGCTCATTAGTTTGCATGTGCTTGCCATTTATATGAGTATCTACATACTCCACTAGACGACTACCAATACTCACAGCATCACTCTCATCAATTTTTAAACCATAAAGTAGCTTTAAGACATGTGCCCTATGTTTAGCATTAGATGACTCCACTTTATCTTTGCACTCTTTAATAATTTGCTCAAATGCTTTAACTTTTAAAACTATATTACTCTTTTCTTTATTGGTCACAACCTCATCTTTGTATAAAAAAATACTACAAAGAGTCTCTAAAGCATCCATTTCTATTTTTAATTGTGATAATCTCATATCAGTATTATATGAGAAGTTAAGTTAATTTTAAATAAAATAGCTTTTTATAATTAAAGGTTTCTAAATGTCCTCCAAAAAAACCACAGACCCGCTACTAGAGTGTCTGGTAATTTTTACAAAACTTCACAATAAACCATATAGTTCTGAAGCACTGATAGAGGGGCTGCCTGTACTAGGAGGAGCTAATTCTATTGAACTATTCTCAACTAAAGGCTCAAAAGCCCTATTCTCTAGAGCAGCAAAAAGAGCTGGCTTTACCTCCTCTTTAGTCAAAAAATCTTTAAAAGATATCTCCCCCCTTGTTCTTCCTTGTATTCTTGTGCTCAAAGGGAGAAAAGCTTGTATACTAGAAAAGTTTGATAAAATAAACAATAGAGTTAAAATCATACATCCTCAACTTGGTAGTGGCGAAAACTGGGTAGAAGCTAATGCACTAGAAGAAGAATATATAGGTTATTGCTACTATCTAAAAAAAGAATTTATTGCGGAAGATAGAACGAAAACATACCTTATAGACAAAAAAAAGTCGCACTGGTTTTGGGGAACACTGCGCCGCTCAAGTGATATATAGGGATATTATCGTTGCCTCAATTGTAATAAATCTTTTTGTTTTAGCAAGTCCGTTATTCACTATGAATGTTTACGATAGAGTAATTCCAAATAATGCTACACAGACACTATGGGTCTTAGCTATAGGTGTTATAGTAATATTTATAATTGATATGCTACTAAAGCTTACTCGTGCTTACTTTTTAGAGACTGCGGGGAAAAAAAGTGATATTATCATGTCCTCTTTAATATTTGAAAAAGTTCTTGACTTAAAAATGGAGAGCCGTCCAAAATCCATAGGCTCTTTTGCAAACAACTTAAAAGAGTTTGACTCTATTCGCTCTTTTTTTACCTCTTCAACTATAGCCGCTATTGTTGATTTGCCATTTACTATTATTTTTTTAATTGTTATCTACTTCATAGCTGGCAACATTGTCTTTGTTCCAATTATCGTCTCTATAGCTATTGTCATATATATGCTTTTCATTAAAAAACCTCTTCAAAAAAGTATTGAAAGCACTTATGAGGCGAGTGCTGTTAAAAATGGAATACTTATAGAGACTCTCTCGAGCATGGAGACTGTCAAGACCATGAGTGGCAGTGGCTTAGCTCAATGGAACTGGGAAGAGACAACAGGAGAGATAGCAAACAGAAGCGTAAAGTCAAAAATCTTAACTAGCTCAATAAGCACAGTAACTGCCTTTTTAGTGCAGCTAAACACAGTTGCAGTAATTATAATAGGTGTATATATGATAAAAGAGATGGAGCTTACTATGGGGGCTCTTATCGCTGTTGTCATACTCTCCTCTCGCGCTATTGCCCCTATGGGTCAAGTGGTTGGACTTGCCGCAAGCTATGAGCAAACAAAAACAGCCTATAAAACAATTGAAGATATTATGGAAATGCCTGTTGAGCGCCCTGAGGGAAAAAAGTTTGTAAGAAGAGAGAATATTGAAGGTGATATTGAATTTAAAGATGTTCTCTTCTCTTATCCAGAAGCACGAAAAAGTGCACTTAATAGAGTATCATTTTCTATCAAAGCTGGAGAAAAAGTTGGCATCATAGGCAAAAATGGCTCTGGAAAAACAACTATTGAGAAGATGATACTAGGGCTATATCAGCCAACCGAAGGCTCTATATTGATCGATGGAATAGATATAAATCAAATTGACCCAGTTGATTTAAGAAAAAATATAGGCTACATACCACAAGACATCGTACTATTTAATGGTACTGTAAAAGAGAATATAGTCTATAGATATCCAGCCATCGATGATGCAAGTATATTAAGAGCAGCAAAGATAAGCGGAACAGATGATTTTGTTAATGCTCACCCTTTAGGTTTCGATATGCCTGTATATGAAAGAGGCGATGGCATTTCAGGTGGTCAAAGACAGTCTATAGCAATAGCAAGAGCCTTTTTACTTGACTCTCCCATCATGATACTAGATGAGCCCACAAACTCACTAGATAATACTACAGAAGCAAAGATAAAAAAACTTTTAATAAAAAACATAAAAAATAAAACTATCATACTCGTAACACACAAAAGTTCGCTACTATCGCTAGTAGATAGACTTATAGTGATGGACAATGGAAGAGTAGTTTTAGATGGAGAGAAAAATATGATCTTAGCACAGCTTCAAAGTAAAAGTGGAGAAGCAAAATGAGCAAAGAAGAAGATATAGAGGCACTAGAGAAAGCGGATAAAAAAACACACGAACTAAAACAGAAGCTACATAACCATAAACTTGATGCAAGAGACCTAAAATACATCTCAAGCTTAAGTGAAGCAGTTTTGCAAAAATCTCCTAAAAGGTCAAAATATATCTTATGGCTCACTGCCTTAGCTGTTGGTTGGCTTATATTTTGGGCTAGTCAAGCCGAGATTGACGAGCTAACTCGTGGCGAGGGAAAGATAATTCCCTCTCATCAACTTCAAGTTATTCAAAACCTAGAGGGTGGAATCATCTCTGAAATACTAGTTAGAGAAGGTGATATGGTTAAAAACAATCAAGTCATACTCAAAATCGACAACACAGGTTTTGCTAGCTCACTTGAAGAGAGCAGACTAAGAGAAAATGAACTTAGAGCCAAACATGTAAGACTTAATGCTGAAGCCAATAGAGATGAAATATTCAAATATGATAATAAAAAAATATCGCATCTATCAAAGCAAATAGAGTATGAGAGGAGTTTGTACAAAAGTAATAAAGAGCAACTTAATAGATCACTTGATATTGTAAAAGAGCAGACAAAACAAAAAAAACAAGAATTAACAGAACTAAATGCAAAAATAAAACAACAAAAAAGAGCTTTAAAATTAATGGAAGATGAGGTAGTTATTACAAAACCAATAGTCAAAAGTGGATTGATTCCCGAAGTTGAGTTTTTACAATTAAAACGCCAACTAAATAGCCTGCAAGGTGACTTAGAGGCTTCAAGACTTGCAGTACCAAGAATAAAGTCCCAAATAAAAGAGCTAAACAATAGAACATTAGAGTTAAAGTTAGATTATAGAAATAGGGCAAAAAAAGAGCTCAATGAAGTTGTAGCAGAAATTTTAAGGATAGAGCAGGCAAATAAAACACTAAAGGACAGGGTAAAAAGAACACTTGTTCGCTCTCCTGTAGATGGAACTATACAGCAACTATTCGTCAACACTATAGGGGGTGTTGTTAAGCCTGGCATGGACTTGGTTAAGATAGTGCCAGCACAAGATACACTACTAGTTGAAGCAAAAATAAAACCTGCTGATATAGCATTTCTAAGACCGCAACTTGATGCGATGATCAAGTTTAGTGCTTATGATTTTGCAGTCCATGGTGGACTAAATGGAAAGCTTATCCATATTAGTGCAGATACTATTACAAATGAAAAAGGAGAGAGTCACTATCTTGTAAGAATTAAAACAGATAAAAGCCACCTAGGTACAGCGGAGAAGCCTTTGCCTATCATTGTTGGTATGACAGTGAGTGTAGATATCATAACTGGTAAAAAAACTGTATTAGATTATATACTTAAGCCCATACTTAAAGCAAGACAAAGTGCCTTGAGAGAGAGATGATAGTCTGTTACTCACAAAATAAAGAGTTTTTAGAGAGATACGAGGAGTGCTTACATGTAAAGAGTAAAGAGGAGCTAGATTCTATTGAAGACTTTATACTTCTACTTGATTTGAATGCCATTAAAGAGAAAGAAAAATACTTCTTTGAGTATATAAAACTACTGCCTACATGTAAAGCTATATTCGCCCTTACATGTTGCCCAAATTTTACCGAAGGAAGAAGTCTGCTGTCGTTTGGCATAAAAGGTTATGGTGATTTAAACATGCCAAAGAAAAACTTACGAGATGCCCTATATCTTATAAAAAAAGGAAATATCTGGCTCTACCCCGAGTTTTTACAAACCATAATAACTAGCTTCAGTAAAAACCTATATGAGGTGAATCAAGAAGAACTAGACCAACTCTCAAATAGAGAGCAAGAGATAGCAAGCCTAGCAAGAGAAGGGTTAAGCAACAAAGAGATAGCCACTCAAGCACACATCACAGAGAG
>CAZXOZ010000077.1:0-6816 GCA_964642805.1 uncultured Sulfurospirillum sp.
TCTATTAAAGCATTGACTGAATCTACACTTTTAGAAAATAGTTTTTGTTCACTTAAATTCAGTGGTAATTCAACTATCTTCTCTACGCCATTTGCTCCTAAAACTACAGGGACTCCATTAACAGTATCACTATAGCCATACTCACCATCTAAAAGTGTTGCACATGGGAAAATAGCATGCTTATCTCCTAAAATAGCCTCAATCATCTTTACTGTACTATTTGCAGGCGCATAATAAGCTGATGTCCCCATGTAGCTGACTATTTCTGCCCCACCATGTCTTGTTTGCTCTATTATCTTCTCTATCTCTATGCTACTTAAAAGATCAGTTAAAGCGACTCCATTGACTGAAGAGTACCTTGGAAGTGGAACCATGTCATCTCCATGTCCACCCATAACACTAGCTGTTACCTGTCCGTAGCCAAAGCCTAATTTTCTTGATATTAGAGTCTCCATTCTAGAACTATCTAAAATCCCTGCCATACCTATGACTTGATTTCTTGGGTACCCTCCAACTTTAAGTGCTGTATAAGTTGTAGCATCTAAAGGATTTGTTACAGTTATAATGATAGCTTCACTAGCATATTTTACCACTTGCTCCACTATCTGCTTAACAATTTTTGCATTTATAACAAGGAGGTCATCACGACTCATGCCGGGCTTTCTTGGAACTCCTGCTGTAATCACAACTATATCACTATCTTCTATTAAACTATAATCACTCGAAGCATTGATAAGAGTATGGCTACCTTCAGGTGAGGTAGCTTGTGCTATATCTAAAGCTTTTCCCTTAGCTAACCCCTCAACCAAATCAATCATAACAATCTCTCGACAGCTTTTTCTCATGGCGAGCCAATAACAGACAGTTGCCCCAACATTACCTGCCCCAATTATAGAGACTTTTTGTGCTTGTAACAAAACCTTACTCCTCATATACAAAGGGGGGCTTATCCCCTTTGTTATTTTTATATATTGTCAATTATGCTATTTAGCGTAGTGCTTGGTCTCATAGCTTTTGAAGACTTCTCATCATTTGGCAAAAAGTAGCCACCAAAATCCACTGGATCTCCTTGAGCTGCATTTAGTTCAGAAACTACTCTCTTTTCATTCTCACTCAAGCTCTTCGAGATAGAAGCAAACTCAGCCTTTAAGTCTGCATCATCATTTTGTTTTGCTAACTCATCTGCCCAATACATGGCAAGGTAGAAGTGGCTTCCTCTGTTATCAATCTGACCCACTTTTCTTGCAGGTGATTTATCATTCAATAAGAATGTTGTAGTTGCATCATCTAAAGTCTTTGCTAAAACTGCTGCCTTTTGATTGTTTTGTGTATTTGCAAGATGCTCAAACGAAGCAGCTAGAGCCATGAACTCTCCTAGAGAATCCCATCTTAAATAACCCTCTTTATTGAACTGTTGAACATGTTTTGGTGCACTACCACCAGCTCCTGTTTCAAACAGTCCTCCACCCTTCATGAGTGGAACAATAGAGAGCATTTTTGCACTTGTACCAAGCTCAAGAATAGGAAACAAATCTGTATTATAATCTCTTAGTACATTGCCTGTTACAGAGATTGTATCTCTACCTTTTCTTGCTCTTTGGATTGATATCTTTGTAGCTTCATATGGCGTTTCGATTGATATATCAAGCCCGCTTGTATCATGGTCCTTAAGGTACACATCTAACTTTTTAATCAACTCTCTATGGTGAGCTCTATTTTTGTCTAGCCAAAAGATTGCTGGTGTGCTTGAGAGTCTTGCACGATTTACAGCCAACTTAACCCAATCCCTAATAGCCTCATCTTTTGTTTGAGCCATCCTAAATATATCGCCCTCCTCTACAGCAATTGAAAAAATCTCGTTTGCATTTTGATCTATAACCTTAATTGACCCAGAACCAGGTGCTTGAAATGTCTTATCATGTGAGCCATACTCTTCAGCTTTTTTAGCCATCAAGCCTACATTTGGTATTGTCCCCATAGTTGTTGGATCATAAGCACCATTTGCTTTACAATCATCAATAACAGCTTGATATACTGAAGCATAACTACGATCAGGAATCATAGCCACCGTATCCTCTTCATCTCCATCACTATTCCACATTTTCCCGCCACCTTTTAGCATAGCTGGCATTGAAGCGTCAATGATAACATCGCTTGGCACATGTAGGTTTGTTATGCCTTTATCAGAATCAACCATAGCAAGTCTTGACTGATTAGCATAAACTGCATCTATGTCTCTAAGTACTCTCTTTTTTATATCTGCATTAACACCCTCTAGTTTCTCGTAGAGATCACCTAATCCATTGTTAAAATTAACACCGATTTTTTCAAACAGCTCAGAGTGCTTGGCTATCAAATCTTTAAAAAATACTTTTGTTGCATATCCAAAGATGATAGGATCTGATACCTTCATCATGGTTGCTTTCATATGAAGAGAGAGAAGAACATCTCTTTTTTTAGCCTCTTCTATCGAGTCTTGAACAAACTCTTGAAGAGCTTTTACACTCATGCAAGATGCATCAATAATCTCACCATCAATCAACGGCACTGAAGACTTAAGAACTGTTTCTTCTCCTGAGTCACTAAAAAAGGATATTTTTACATCATTATCACCACTCATTGTTGCTGATTGCTCTGAGCCAAAAAAGTCATTGCCACTCATATGAAGGACATCTGTTTTCGAACTACTACTCCACTTTCCCATGCGGTGAGGATTACTTTTAACATAGTTCTTTACTGCCTTAGGAGCTCTTCTGTCAGAGTTTCCTTCTCTTAGAACTGGATTTACTGCTGAGCCTATTATCTTTGAGTATCTCTCTACCTCGTCTTCATAATTTGGCACATTGTAACCACAGTCTTGCAACTCTTTAATTACATCTTTTAGTTGTGGTATTGAAGCTGAAATATTTGGTAGCTTAATTATGTTTGCGGCTGGGTCTTGTGTTAGCTCTCCTAATTCGGCTAAATCATCATTGATTCTCTGCTGAGGCGTTAAGTTTTCAGGGAAGTTTGCGATAACTCTTCCTGCTACTGATATATCTTTAACAACCATCTCAATACCACTACTTTTAGTGAATGCCTCTATAATTGGCAAAAAAGAGTAAGTAGCGAGAGCTGGTGCCTCATCAACTTTTGTGTAGATAATTCTTGATACTGACGACATGTATTCTCCTTAAAATTTTGTTACGGAATGTAATTACTATATAAACTTAATTCTTAAATCTCTTTTAAATCTATGTTTAATTATTAAAAATTTTCAAAAGTGTATAAAAAAACCTTTATTTAAGATAAAAGTTAATGAAAATTGATTATTTTTTATCTATCTCTTAGTTTTGAGATATTTTGCAAGTGCTCATTGTATGTTTTAGAAAAAGCATGACCACCCTTTGGTGATTTTACAAAATATAGATAATCCGTCTTTTTTGGAAAAATAGCTGCGAGTATAGCGTCTTGACTAACACTGCTTACAGGATACGGGGGTAAACCTTTATATCTATAGGTATTGTATCTACTCTTATCCTCTCTTATTCTTTTTGGGGTTACCTTTATGTGAGAGTATTTTCCATAGTTAAGTGTTCCATCCATCTGAAGCTTCATGCCTTTTTTTAGACGATTGTATATTACAGATGAGACTAGTGGCATCTCCTCTTTGTTGGCTGCCTCTTTTTGAATGATTGAGGCTATGACTAAATATCTATACCATCTATCCACATCAAACTCACCAAAAATCTTTATCGAGTTTTGCTTATGCTTCTGCCTAGAGTGATTGATAAGATAGAGTACAAAATGTCTCTCACTAATCCCCATGGGTATGTGATATGTCTCAGGGATTATTAGTCCATCTCTAATTGGACTATATTTAAGATAATACTTCATTAACTTGCCATTAGATAGATTATAGTTCTTTGAAATTTGATATAAAAAAACATCTATAGTCTCTCCAGGAATAAGAGTTATAGAGTTCATAGCCGCTTTTGAATTTGCGAGCCTATACAAAAAGTCACCACGACTCAATCTTGTCTCTCCTATATCAATCCAACCAGATTGTGGGCGACCTATAAAAAAAAGCATATATTTATCAATACTAGGAGATAGATAGAACTCTTTTTGCTCCAAATATGATATAATTTGACCAATTGAGCCTTGTGGTATAAAAGTAACTTTTGTTGTATTTATTGGCTTTGATAAGTGAAATATAAAAGAGAACATGATGATAAAAATGACATCGCATATTATAAATAGGATTTGGAAGCTTTTTTTGTTCATTTTTCTTTTTATCACTCTTTTATTTGTTGTTTTAACAAATGGAATAAGAGTTGAAAGTCTTGAGCTTCCAAAAGTTAAAATTTCTCAATTGTACATTAAATTAGATAAAAAACTTATTTTAAATATTGGCACTATAGATATTGATACTCAAAGCAAAGAGGAGAGTTCACTAGAGGAGATCAATAGGCTTATCACTAAGTTACCATATATACATGAATTTTTCAAACTAATATCGGTTCAAAATATCATATTTAATAACAATACGATACATTTTTTATATAAAAGTGATATGTTTCATATTGATAGTGATTTTCTTACTATTGACACACATGTAAAAGCTCTCAAAGACTCAACTATTGAGCTTGATATAAAGCGAATGATTTTGAAAGATTTTGAAGTAGAGGTCAAAGGTATTTTACAAGCCAACTTAAAAGAAGAGCTATTTAATTTCAAGGGAGATTTCTCAATATTTAATATAGATGGGGAAGCTGAACTTAGAGTTTACAATAGAGAGCTTTTTTATAGACTTAATACGCAAACATTTAACACACTAGAGCCTTTTATGGATTTTATTGTAACTAAAGTGGATATTCAGCCTCTTGCAGCAGACTGGATATACAAAAGAATAGTTGCCAAGCAGTATAAGCTCAATAACCTTGAAGGCAAGTTCAACTTAGATACACTTGAGTTCTATCCATATCTAATGAGGGGCGGAGCTAGTGTAAAAAATGCAGTAGTAAAGTTTGATAAAAAGGCACCATCAGCACTTGTGAGTAAGCTTGATATCATACTTAAAAACAACCAACTAATTTTTGACACAAAAAAAGCTGAGTATCAAGGCAAAGATATCACTAATACAAAAATTCATATATACAATCTAATGACAAAGGGGTCTGGTATCATACTAGACATAAATGCCGATACCATGCTAGATGACTCAATCCATGCAATACTGCATGCTTTCAATATAGAGATACCTATCACACAAACATCAGGAACAACAACGGCAAATGTAAAACTAAATATACAATTTTATCCCTTAGGGGTTATTCATCATAGCGGTAGTTTTAAAGTTACAGATGCAGATATTAATCTCGTAGGAGTGCCAATGCACTCAAAAACAGGCTTTATAGAGCTAGACAATAGTATGATTTATCTTAAAAATGTAAACCTAAAGTATGGCAATATTTTTGACATAGATACATCTGGAGATTTCAACCTAACTACTAGAATCTATAAAAGTAGCAATAAAATTAACTCTCTACATGTAGGTCTTGATGAGCTTACTCTTCTTGATATAGAGGATTTTAATACTACAGCAACAATGCAAACTGATGACAATAGAACAACTATCTATATCGATGGTCTCAAAACAGAGTTAAAATTTCTCTCAAACAACAATATAATCTCAGCTGAAAAACTAAATCTTATCTACCCTCATTCCCCCTTTATGAAAGATATTGGTATAAAAAATGGGACATTAAAGATAGATACTTTGGATTTTCAAAACTATGAGATAGTAGCAAATCTAAAAAATCTAAACTTACCATTAAGAGAAAATGGCAACAAAGTAGAAGAGCTTGATTTAAAAATAGAAATCAATGAAGAAATTGTAGAGGCTATATCGTCTGATAAAAAGATAAAATTCACCAATCTTGGTGGTAAAAAACTTACGATAGAAAATATAGATATAGCATTTGACTTTTCAAAACAGCAAGAGTCTGCTGATATGGATCAAATGGCTTTTATTGGTATTAATTCAAACATTATAGATACAAATTCGACTTTCAAGGTCTTAAGTCATCACTTTTCATATCTGGTTGATGGTGAAAATAGCTTTTTCAATAGTAAATTTTTTTCTCAAAATATCTCTTTAAGCCGGACTAAAAACAGACTCTCACTTGAGGGACAAAATTTAACTAGTATGTTCATAAATACTCTATTTACAAAAAAAATTTTTGATGGTGGTATATTTGAGCTTCATGCTGATGGTAAAAACAGCAGAGATTTAAACGGAACTTTTAAAATTAATAACTCCACTATAAAAGGTATAATTTTTTATAACAACTTGATGGCTTTTATACAAACTATTCCATCCCTAATAACATTTCAAAATCCTGGTTTTAATGAAGACGGATTTAAAGTAACTAGTGGTTTTGTAGATTTTTCAAAAGATAAAGATACCTTGATAATTAATAGGTTAAAAATGAAAGGCGAAAGTGCTGATGTTGCAGGCAGTGGAACAATTAATCTAAAGACCAAAAAGCTTGATATAAATTTACAAATAGGTGTCTTAAAGAATCTAACTAGAATAGTAGATGCTATTCCCATAGCAAACTATATTCTCTTAGGAGAGGATGGAAAAATGTACACAAATATTAAAGTGTCAGGCACCCTAGAGGATCCAAAAATGAAAACCTATGCAATTCAAGATACCTTTTTAACTCCACTAGAGATTATCAAAAGAGCACTAGAAACCCCTATTAAAATTCTTCAGTAGCCTTCTGTTTTTTATCCAACTAGTAAACTTTGACAAAACTAGATAGAATT
>CAZXOZ010000078.1:0-6510 GCA_964642805.1 uncultured Sulfurospirillum sp.
GCTAAAAAGTTTTTAAACACCATGATAATTACGATTGAAAAAATCGCAAATACTAGAAGTGGGTTCTGATTGAAAAAATCTTTTTTATTATTTTTATTGTCTTTATTGCTATTTTGATTCAAGTTTTTACCTTTTTAATACAAGTGTATACCACTCATCTTTTCTATATTTTTCTAAAATTTTCATTGAGCTAAACTTTATTTTAACTCTTTTTATCTGTTTATCTAGTACTCCTGAGAGAATCAGTATACCATCTTTTTTTATAGCACTAGCTAAATCGGATGAAATCTCGATAAGAACATCGGCTATAATATTTACCACAACTACATCATACTGCTCATCTCTTTTTTGAGCTGACCCTACCCATGTGTTGTTGTACTCTTCGCGATTGAGTTCAAAATTCCTACTTGCACTATGAACTGCAAGCTCATCAGTATCGCAAAAATCAACAATGGCTCCAAGTTTTGCACTAGCGATTGATAAGATTCCACTTCCGCAACCAACATCTAGCACTCTACTGTTTTTTTGTAGATATTTTTGTAGCATCAATAGACATCCATGCGTTGTCTCATGATGACCAGAACCAAATACGAGAGCTGGCTCTATAAGGATATTTAGTCTATTTTCTTTTTTTTCTATCCAGCTAGGATGTATGTAAAACTCACCAATTTCTATAGGCTGTACATGCTTTTGATAGTTTTCTATCCAATCAATATTTGCTTTCTTCTCTAGTGTTGTTTTAACGCTTATCTCTTCATCTAAGACTTTTGATAAACTACGAGCAAAAACCTTAACCCCAAACTCAACACTATCAAGCTCCTCTTCGCATCGCACTACAATAGTACCATCTCGCTCCTCTATAGCCTCACAAGCAAGAGTAAAGATAAAATCAACAAAGCGATTATACTCTCCTGATGGTGTAACTTGCAATTCACTATAGGTCTCTTTCACGACTAGCCTAAAACATCCTCTAACTTCTCTTTTAATACAGCGGGAGTGAAAGGTTTTACGATATAGTTGTTAACACCAGCCTTTAGAGCTATGATAACTTCAGCCTTTCCACCTTCGGTCGTAACCATAATGATTGGCATATCATCATACTTTGACTCTGCTCTAACTTTTTTAACAAGCTCTAAGCCATTCATCTCAGGCATATTCCAGTCAGTGATGAGCATCTCTATGTCATCATTTTCACACATAACTTGCCAAGCAACTGCACCATCTTCAGCCTCTAATACATCCTTGTAGTTCAATCTTGCTAGTGTGTTTTTAATGATACGACGCATTGTTGAGCTATCATCTACTACTAATAATCTCAATATCGCTCCTTTTAATAGCTTTAGTTTTATTTGTATTTTAGCTAAAAAAACTTTTAACTACTTTAAGAGCGCCTCTAAGTTAAATGCCTCTTCAAGATCTAGAGTTCCCTCATAGTAAGCTTTGCCTACTATAACACCTGAAACCTCCTTAGTCTCTAACAGAAGCTCAATATCACTAATATCTTTTACGCCACCACTTGCTATAGTATCAACTCCACTAGCTCTTGCAATTTCAAGCGTAAAATCTACATTAACCCCTTCAAGAGTTCCATCCTTTTCAATATCAGTGCAGATAATAGCCTCAACTCCAGCATCTGCAAACTCACAAGCTAAATCAGTCGCCTTTATGGCTGACCTCTTAGCCCACCCCTCAACTGTTACAAATCCATCAACAGCATCAATACCTACTACAACTCTATAAGATTTACACATCTGCTTTACAAACTTTGGATTTTTAAGTGCAATTGAGCCCAAAATCACCCTCTGTACTCCCAAATCACAATATCTCTTTATGGTGTCTTCGTCGCGAATTCCACCGCCAAGCTCAAGTTTTAAATTGCATTTTTCTCTTATTTGCTTTATCTGTTTTAGATTTTTAGGCTCTCCTGCAAATGCTCCATTTAAGTCTACTAAGTGTAGCCATTTTGAACCCATTTCTTCAAACTGCTTTGCTACTCTCCAAGGCTCATTTGAGTATATCTTAGCAGTATCCATAAGCCCTTTTGTCAACCTAACTGCAACTCCATCTTTCAAATCTATCGCTGGTAAAATATCCACTACTACAACTCCGTAAAATTTTTTAGTATCTTTAGTCCATTTTCATGAGATTTTTCTGGATGAGGCTGAAAACCATATATATTATCCTTCTCAACTGCACTCACAAAATCATAACCATAAAATGTTTTTCCTATAGCAAACTCATCTTCACATGTAGCGTGAAAACTATGCACAAAATAGAGATAAATCTCTGCATTCATACCCGCAAAAAATTTTGAGTTTGATTGGACAAAAAGTTCATTCCATCCCATGTGTGGTACTTTTAATCTATGTTTAAACTTAGACCTATCAAACTCTTGCACGCATCCCTCAATCAAACCTAACCCTTTGGTAAAGCCAAACTCCTCACTACTATCTAGCAAAAGTTGCATTCCTAAGCATATACCAAGAAGAGGCTTTCCGCTCTTTGCAAACTCTATTATAGAGCTATGCATTCCACTACTTTTTAAGTGTTCCATAGCATCCTTGAAAGCTCCAACACCTGGTAGAACTACTTTATTAAAATTTTTAAGTTTTTCGGGCTCTTTTATCACCTCTACATGTGAGCCTATCCTATCAAAAGCATTGGTAACACTTCTTAGATTCCCCATATTGTAATCAATCAATGCTATCATGATCTCTCTTTCTTGGTGAAACTGATTTTACATAGTAAGCCAATGACACTAGAAGAACAGCCACTCCTAGTATGAGATACACTGCTGAGAGTATATGAGTTGGGTCAGTTATAGCAAACTTAAAGACAAGCATCAGTGCTTCAATAGCAAGTGCGATTACTATAGAGCCTAAAAACCTAACCATTGTTTTGTGCATGCCGGTTGTATTGTCTCTATTGCTTCGCCCAAGCACCTCCTCTTCAAATATAGTCTTAACTAAATCAAATATAGCCAAAGCGAGAGTTAGAAGAATTGTAGCCCTAAACATCAGCTCAATATCCTCTACTCCTGATTCAAAGCCAAAACTAACAAGGCTTGCCATGCTGTTATAAAAAAGCAGAACTGCAACCATTAAAAGTGCTGCTGAAAATATTGAATAAAAGATTTTTGCAAAATTATTAAAATAGTACTGCATTGATGATGGGTGAGCTATCTTTAAAATATCCTTTAGAGATATATCTATGCATGCTATATATTTTAGCTCTGATTTATCATCATAGATAGGGTAAGCTGCAGTTACTGTCAAAGAGTTTGTTAGCGTTGATGGATAGGGGTCTGTCAAAACACATCTTTTGTATCGAACTGCACGATAAAAGTATGACTTACTACTTCTATTTGTTCCTAGTCCACCCTTATACTCTTTTTTGTTAGTTAGGTTGTCTGCTACCTGCTTTCCACTATTATCTAAGACATATAGTGCCTCAAAACCATCTACTTCATTGACTATCTTATCAAGCGAACTCTCTATCTCTTTTAGGTTTGGCTCTGGAAGACGACTTGGCATGTTTCTATCAAACAGATAGCACAAGTATGCTCTTGCTCTTTGCCTAACCTCTCCAAACTGCTGTATTTCACGAACTATCATTTAAATAACCTCTTTTAAAATTCTAACTATTTTATCTAAAAAAAGATTAGTTTTTACTCAACCTGTATTGTGGTTAAATTCAGGAACAATCTCTTTTAGTTTTTGAAGTCTATCTTCACATGTAAGTAGCTCACTTATATCACTATCTAATTTCTTTATACCATAATATCTATTTGATGCTACCATTATAGACTCATATTGTGTCTTTTTATCACTCTCATCTATAAGCAACTCTTCATATAGCTTCTCTCCTGAACGAAGTCCAATAAACTCTATATCTATATCCTTTTTTTCAGATAACTCTATCATCTTTTTTGCCAAATCAACTATCTTCACAGGCTCTCCCATATCAAGTATAAATATCTCTTTTCCTTTTGCAATAGCTCCAGCTTGCAAAACTAGCTTGCATGCCTCTGAGATAAGCATAAAGTATCTTGTTATATCTGGGTGTGTTACTGTAATAGGTCCTCCTTTTTCAATCTGCTCTCTAAACTTGGGTATAACCGAGCCAGATGAGCCTAAAACATTGCCAAATCTTACTACTGCAATCTCTGTGTTTTTGCTATCAATATTGCCTGCATATAGTTCACAAATGCGTTTTGTTGCCCCCATGACACTAGTTGGACGAACAGCCTTATCTGTGGAGATAAATATAAACTTTTTTACCTCATATTTTATAGCTAAATCTATGCAATTTTTTGTGCCTATAATGTTGTTTCGTATACCCTCTTCTATATTGGTCTCCATCAAAGGCACATGCTTATATGCTGCTGCGTGAAGGATGATGTCTGGTCTACATGTAGAGATGGTTTTTTCTAGTGCATCGGTATTTAGAACACTTTGCATGATAGGTTTTATGATGGGGGAGTTTAATTCTTCACAGATTGTGTACAGATTAAACTCGCTGTGGTCTAAAAGTGTCAACTCTTTTACGCCGTATCTGATACACTGACGACCAATCTCACTGCCTATGCTTCCACCAGCTCCTGTTACTAAAACTTTTCTGTTTTTTAGGAACTTTGATATGGCTTGCTTATCTAAGTCTTGAGGATGGCGTGCTAACAAGTCTTCAACGCTTATTGGCTTTAACTCTCTTGATAAAAAATCTCTATTTAGAATTTTATCTAGTGATGGCAGGATTTTAATATCTTGAAAGCAGTTATTGAGCTCTTCATATATCTTGCTTGTTCGTTTTTTATCTGCTGAAGGTAGTGCGATAACAAGGAGATCGAACCTCTCATTTTTTGAGGCTCTCTCTTTGAGCTCCTGTTTTGAGATAATCCTAATACCGTCAATGCTTCTTTTTTGAAGAGCCCTATCATCATCTATAAAATATCCAATTTTATATCTAGAGCTCCTATACTCCTCTTCGAGCTTAAGTCCAGCCTTGCCAGCTCCATATATGACCAAACTTTTGCTCTTCTTAACTCTGCCTCTATTTACAAAGATAGTATATGAGTACATGGCAAAATTTATAGCTAAAAGATAAAAAGCTAATTCTGAGAGCATTAAAGCTATGCGAACATCACCATGAAAAAAAGGCATATAGAGACAAAAAGCTATAGAATAGACAAAAATCTTGATTAAGAATGTCTTTTGAGTAGCCTTACTCCAAGATAGAGAGTAGTCCTTAAAAATTAAAACTGAAGCACCGATACGAATCAAAATAACCCATAAAACAACATCTAGCTCAAAAGGTTTATGAAATATCCAAAAAGTCCAGTAAAAAGTTATAAAACTTAAACCAATAATTATAAATAAATTTAGAACTCTTTTGTCTAGTTTTATGCTCATAGTTTAACCTACATTTTTAGCTTAAATATTTTTGCATTTGGCTCAAGAACAACTGGTTCAAATAGATTTTTATCATAATTTTCAAATACAAAAAGCTGTATATAAGTTGAGTTAAACATGTCTCTATCTAAAACTAAAATTGTGTTATATGAGCGCATATAGATGATATATATATTTGCATCTTTATGCACACTCTGCCTCTGTCTTATTAGCTGTCTGTTTTTATCATATGCTACTACATTAAACTCTTTAACTGGAACTTCTTGATTTCCAATTTTCAATATCCCGCTTTTTTTATTAAATTGTACACCGCCTGCAAGGTCTAAAATATTGCCATTATCCTTGAATCTATTAGTTTGATAGAAAAATGGTCTTCTGTTTATCTTTCCACTCATCAAGTCCTTGTTGCTAAACTGGGCTACTGTTGGGAGTATGCCCATCATGCGAAATGGTAAGTAGAAGTATATATCTCTTGTTTTTTTAGGTAGCTCCATATCTGCTTGCAAAGAGAATAGAAAGTCATTTGCATCATCAAGTCCTGCATCAAAAATCATATTGACTAAATTGCTTCTATTTATGTCTTCATCATCATCTGTCATTAAAAATCTCTTTTGCACATATTCAACATTGAGTCTTGCTATCTTTGCGGAAACAGCTTGCGGATTGGTCAGCATAAAGCTCACAAAAAAGCCTGAATCCCCGCTTCGCCCTCCACCATCAATCAAAGTATTAACATCACCATAGTACCTTATTGGGTAGCCATAGTCCCACCAAGCAACTACATAATCATCTGTGTTGGATATATTTTTTAGCCTATCTAAGACACTCACCTCTTGAGCTGTGAAAACTGTTGGCACTTTGTATCTTATAACATGTGCTATGTTTGGAAAGAGAACTGCTACTGTGCATGTAGAGATAAAAATACCCCTTATAATAGAGCTACTCCTCCCCTCAACTAAAAAATTTTTAAGATAGTCACTACACAAAAAGATAAGATAAGCAACACCAAATGCCATAATAGGCACTGCATATATAGTAAATCTAAGCCCGCCAACATAAGCCAAAAACCCAAGCCCAACCATAGGAAGACCCAAAAGCATAA